>VXPQ01000069.1:11349-14880 GCA_009839485.1 Bacteroidetes bacterium SB0662_bin_6 | reverse complement strand
AATATGGAATCTGACCAGACTTGTGGAGTTATCGCTCGGCGGTAACTTCACCGGCACCATACCGGCCGAAATAGGAAATCTGACCAATCTTGAGTGGTTATCGCTCGGCGGTAACTTCACCGGCGCCATACCGGCCGAAATAGGAAATCTGACCAGACTTAGGAGCTTAGGGCTCTCCAGTAACTCCTTAACCGGCGCCATACCGACCGAAATAGGAAATCTGACCAGACTTGAGGAGTTATGGCTCCCCGGTAACTCCTTCACCGGCGCTATACCGGCCGAAATAGGAAATCTGATCAGCCTTACGAATTTACAACTCCACAGCAATGCTTTAACCGGCGCCATACCGGCCGAAATAGGGAAGTTGACTAATCTTGAGACGTTAGACCTCTCCCAAAACTCCTTAAGCGGCGCCATACCGGCCGAAATAGGAAATCTGACCAGACTTGGGAGCTTAGGGCTTTGGAACAACTCCTTAAGCGGCGCCATACCGACCGAAATAGGGAAGCTGACCAGACTTGAGGGGTTATCGTTCGGCGACAACCAATTAACCGGAGAAATACCGACCGAAATAGGGAATCTCACAAGCCTTAGGCGGCTAAGCCTGGTTAATAACGACTTAAGCGGCGCCATACCGGCCGAAATAGGAAATCTGACCAGTCTTGTGCAGTTATGGCTCGACAATAACCAATTAACCGGAGAAATACCGACCGAAATAGGGAATCTGACCAGCCTTGAGGGGCTGGGTTTGGGTTACAATAGAGAGTTGGCCGGAGAGCTTCCTGCGGGTTTAAGGTTTCTGCCGATTAATTACGTGGATATAAGAGAAACCTGTATTGCCACGCCTGCGGACAGCGATTTCCGGGCATGGTTGGCGGGTATTACATTTTACGATACCGATAGGGTATGCGCGGCGGGCGTAACGGTGACGGACGCGGAGAGGGCCGCGCTGGTGGCGTTATACGATGCGACCGGCGGCGATAACTGGACGGAGAATGCCAACTGGAAAAGCGAAGAACCGGTCGGGGAGTGGTACGGGGTTACGGTTGAGAACGGCGCAGTCACCGGGCTGGGATTGAGAGACAATAATTTAACGGGAACGCTGCCGGCCGAAATAGGGAATTTGACCAGCCTTGGGAGGTTATTGCTCGGCCATAACTCCTTAAGCGGCGCCATACCGGCCGAAATAGGGAATCTGACCAGACTTGTATCGTTATTTCTTCTTCGTAACTCCTTAAGTGGCGCCATACCGGCCGAAATAGGGAATCTGACCAGCCTTGAGGCTTTATTTCTCAGCGGTAACTCCTTAAGCGGAGAAATACCGGAGGAAATAGGCAATTTGACCAGCCTTACGGGTTTATCGCTCTCCGATAACTCCTTAACCGGATCCATACCGGCCGAAACAGGGAATCTGACCAACCTTCAGGGTTTATGGCTCGACAATAACGCCTTAAGCGGTGCCATACCGACCGCAATAGGGAATCTAACCAATCTTGAAACGTTATCGCTCACCAGTAACTCTTTAAGCGGCGCCATACCGGCCGCAATAGGGGATTTGACCAGCCTTGAACGGTTAGCGCTTGAACTTAACAACTTAACCGGAGCGATACCGGCTGAAATAGGGGATTTGACCAGCCTTCGGGGTTTATCGCTTGATCGTAACAACTTAACCGGAGCGGTACCGGCCGAAATAGAAAATCTGACCAGCCTTGAGTGGTTATTCTTGTATGACAATACAGCGTTGACCGGAGAACTTCCTGCGGGTTTAAGGCATTTGCCGCTTGTGCAGTTGAATATACAAAACACCTGTATTACCACGCCTGCGGACAGCGATTTTCAGGCATGGTTAGCGGGTATTACATTTACCGATACCAATAGAATATGCGAGGCGGGCGATACGGTAACGGACGCGGAGAGGGCGGCGCTGGTGGCGATCTACGATGCGACCGACGGCGATAACTGGTCGAATAATACCAACTGGAAAAGCCAGGAACCGGTCGGGGACTGGTACGGGGTCACGGTTGAGAACGGCGCAGTCACGAGGCTAAACTTACCAAGCAATAATTTAACGGGAACGCTCCCGTCCAAAATAGGGGATTTGACCAGCCTTAAGTTCTTAGACCTCGCCCTTAACGCCTTAAGTGGCGCCATACCGGCCGAAATAGGAAATATGACCAAGCTTGAGTGGTTAAACCTCAACATCAACAACCTAAGCGGCGCCATACCGGCCGAAATAGGAAATATGACCAGCCTTCGGAGGTTAGCCTTCAGCAGTAACAGCTTAAGCGGCGCCATACCGGCCGAAATAGGAAATATGACCAGCATTGATTTTATAGACCTCGGCAATAACTCCTTAAGCGGTGCCATACCAACCGAAATAGGAAATATGACCAAGCTTGAGACGTTATTTCTCAGCCGTAACAGCTTAAGCGGCGCCATACCGGTCGAAACAGGGAATCTGACCCGCCTTGAGGTGCTGGCTTTGGGTTACAATACAGCGTTGACCGGAGAGCTTCCTGCGGATTTAAGGTTTCTGCCGATTAATTACCTGGATATAAGAGAAACCTGTATTGCTACGCCTGCGGATAGCGATTTTCAGGCATGGTTGGAGGGTATTACTACATTTTATGATACCGATAGAGTATGTACACCGGCGGGCGTTACGGTCACGCCGACGACGCTCTCCGTTCCGGAAGGCTCCAACGCCCAATACACCGTGGTTCTGGATACGCAGCCCTCCGCCGACGTAACGATCGCGTTGTCTTTCGCTTCGGGTTCGGACGAAGACATTACGGTGGACAAGACTTCGCTCACGTTCACTACGAACAACTGGGATACGGCGCAGGAGGTGACGGTATCGGCAGCCGAAGACGACGATGCGACAGACGGCACGGCAACGATAGAACATACGGCGTCGGGCGGGGGCTACGATGGCGTAAGCGTCTCTTCGGTTACGGTGACGGAGTTGGATAACGATACGAGGGGCGTTACAGTGACGCCAACAACGCTGACGGTGGCCGAAGGAGACAACGCGAAGTACACGGTCGTGCTTACATCGCAGCCCTCCGACAACGTAACGATCTCGGTGTCTTTTGCTTCGGGTTCGGACGAAGACATTACGGTGGACAAGACGTCGCTTACGTTCACGCCGGAGAACTGGAATGCGGCGCAGGAGGTCACGGTGTCGGCTGCCGAAGACGACGATGCGATAAACGGCGCGGCAACGATAGAACATGCGGCGTCGGGCGGGGGCTACGGCGACGTGACGGTCTCTTCGGTGACGGCGACCGAGTTGGATAACGATACGCCGGGCGTAACGGTGACGCCGACGACGCTCACGGTTCCTGAAGGAGGCAGCGCGACGTATACCGTGGCGCTCGATACGGAGCCCTCTGCCGGCGTAACGATTTCGTTGTCTTTCGCTTCGGGTTCGGACGAAGACATTACGGTGGACAAGACCTCTCTTACGTTCACGACGGAGAACTGGAATGCGGCGCAGGAGGTGACGGTGTCGGCGGCTGTGGACAACGA
>VXPQ01000069.1:0-11249 GCA_009839485.1 Bacteroidetes bacterium SB0662_bin_6 | reverse complement strand
CGGAGAACTGGAATGCGGCGCAGGAGGTGACGGTGTCGGCGGCTGTGGACAACGATGTAGACGACGATGCGGCGCTGCTGAACCACAAGGCGAGCGGTGGGGATTACGGTGAAGTGACCATACCCGATGTAGCGATCGAGGTCATAGACGAATACGGCGGCATCGACGTATCGGCCTGGCTTGCCCGATCCAGCCGCGCAGGCGCCGACCACCTTCTTTCTTCCGTGCAGCACCGTATGGAGAGGGTCGGTCGCGGCGTCTCCGGCATGCAGGCGTCCGTTGCAGGCCAGCGTATCGTATTCGGCGATTCGCCTGCACAGTCAGGCGGGGCTTTCTCCGGGGCTTCGGCGCTCTGGAGCGCTTCGCAGCAATCCATGACTGCCTCGCCCCTGGTAGGCAACGGCGGGCGTTCGGAAAATTCGTACGGGATGTCCCCGGGCCTTAACGCTGCGGCAAATCGTTACAGAAACCTGACGTTGCGCGATGCGCTGTCGCGAAGCGCTTTTCTGTATACAAGAGAGACGTCTTTGGGAAACTCCCTCGGGATATGGGGTCAGGGTTCGTTTTCCCGGTTCAGCGGCAGCGAGGCGGGCGCGGATATTACCGGAGACGTTATGTCGGGAACGGTCGGCATCGATAACAGCTTTTCCGGCTGGTTGCACGGGTTAGCGGTTTCGCGCAGCGAGAGCGAGGGGGCGTACCGGATAGCCGGCGAGGACAGTCTTTCCCTGTCGGCGTCGCTTACAGGCGTATATCCGTATGCGCGTTACAAGTTTACGGACCGTTTGCAGGTGTGGGGCACAGGCGGATACGGCAGGGGCTCGCTGCGTTTGCAGCGGGATTCGCTTGCTTCCTCGACCTCGGATCTTTCGATAATGCTTGGTTCCGCAGGCATGAGCGGCGATATCGTCTCCGCCGGATCGCGGGGTTTCGGATTGTCCTGGCAGACGGACGCGATGCTTCTTCGTTCTTCGCTCGACGCCTCGCGGTCGCTTATGTCCGTTACGGCGATGGTGCATCGCCTGCGTCTGGCGCTGAAGAGTTCCTATATCCTGAGGATGGGCGATCGCGCATCCCTTTCGCCGAAGGTGCAGTTGGGCGTGCGCCGCGACGGGGGCGACGCGGAGCAAGGCATGGGAGTGGATGTGGCCGGCGGCCTGGGCTTCATCCATTCCGGCTGGGGATTGCGCATGCAGGTGGACATGCACGGTCTGGTGGTGCATGAAGACAGCGACTTCGAAGAGTGGGGCGCATCGGGCATGATCCTGTTCGACCGTTCGCCTTCTTCGGAACTGGGTATGTCGTGGCGGTTTATCCCCTCCTGGGGATCGGCGTCGTCTTCCACGGGCGGCATGCGGGCGCTCTGGTCCCGCAAGACGATGTCGGGTCTGGCGGGCCTCGGGCGCGCCGGCCTTGCCGAGGACCGCTCGCTTCGTCTGGACAGTCGCTTCGATTACGGGTTTGCTGCTGGAGAGCACGGCGTGGCATCGCCGTACGCCAGCGTTTCCGTCTCCGGCAGCGAAGCAGCAATCACTTTGGCAGGTGCGGATGTGGAGATAGGCGGCGGGCTGGGCTATTCGAACCGGTCGATGGGCTTGCGCATGCGGGCCGGGATGCGCGGTTTGATGTCGGAGGAAGAGGCGGGCTTCGAAGAGTGGGGCGCCTCGGGCGTCATCTTCTTCGATCCCGACCCGTCCTCTCCTTTGGGCGCCTCGTTCAATGTATCGCAGTCCTGGGGCATTACCCCCCGGACGGGGTTCGGCGGGATACAGACTATGGGAGGTACGCAGACTATGGGGGCGATGCGTGAACGCGAGCCCCTGCCCCGGTCTGTAACGGGTATGTCCCGGGATTATCTTTATGGTCAGCCCCTGCGCGTGGAAGGAGAAATGGGCTACGGTTTTCCGGCCTCGGGGGGCAAAGGCGTGGCGACCCCCTACGCAGGCGTTGCTTTTTCCGATCGGGGCCGCAGCGGCATTCTTCTGGGGTTCAACCTGCAGGCGGGCAGACGCTTCCTCCTCAATCTCGAGGGCAGCACGCCCAGGACCAGGGCGATCTCCTTCGATTCCATGCCCGAATTCAGGGTCAGGGGCCTGCTGAAGTGGTAACGCGGTCGTGGCCCCCATTCGATAACGGTTCGCCGAGGGGGTCGCCCCCTACATCTTCGCGGACGCCAACTGCACCACCTTGCGGCGGCGCGAGGGACGCGGCGATTCCATCAGGTCCTTCTTCTCGCGGGCCAATTCCACGCACGCCCCGACAAAGGACCGGAAAAGCGGGTGCGGCCGCGCTACGGTGCTCTTGTATTCGGGATGGAATTGCACCCCCACGAACCAGCGGTGTGCGGGCAGTTCGATGATCTCCACGAGGTCCCGCCCCGGATTGACCCCCGTGAAGCGCATGCCGTGTTCGAGCAGTTTGTATCGCAGCACGTTGTTCACTTCATACCGGTGCCGGTGCCGCTCCGATATTTCCAGCGTCCCGTAAATATCGGCCACGCGGGAATCTTCGGTAATGCGGCATTCATACGCTCCGAGGCGCATGGTGCCTCCCTTGTGGACGATCCGCTTCTGCTCCTCCATGATGTCGATGACCGGATACGCCGTATCGGGGTCGAATTCGGTCGAATGGGCACCCTCCCAACCGCACACATGCCGCGCAAACTCCACGACGGCGCACTGCATCCCGAGGCATATCCCGAGAAAGGGAATGTCGTTTTCGCGCACGTACCGGACGGAAGCCAGCTTCCCGTCGATGCCCCGGTCGCCAAAGCCCGGCGCAATCACAATGCCCGCCACATCGCCGAGCAGTTCTTCCACATTGTCTTCTGTAACGTCGTCGGATAATACATACTTCAGATCGACGTGTACTCCGTTCGCCGCCCCCGCCAGAATAAAACTTTCGGTGATCGACTTGTACGCATCCTGGTGTTCCACATACTTGCCCACCAGCGCAATGCGTACGGCGCCCTCCGTATTCTTCAGCGTTTTCAGAAAGTCGATCCACTCCTGCATGCCCGGCGAATCCGTAATCGCGGAAGCGCCGTCCCCGGACGTCATGCCGAGCCGCTCGAACACGATATCGGCCAGACCCTCTTCGGCAAGAAGCAGGGGCACTTCATAGATGGATGCCGCATCCCGGGCCGCGATCACCGCCCGCGGCTCCACGTTGCAGAAAAGCGCGATTTTTTTTCGCAGGTCCTCATCCAGCGGCCGCTCCGAACGGCATACCAGGACATCCGGTTGCAACCCGTAGGACAGGAGCGTTTTTACGGAGTGCTGCGTCGGCTTCGTTTTCAGCTCGCCCGCCGCATCGAGATACGGCACAAGCGTCAGGTGTACATCCAGCGCATTCCGCGCGCCGATCTCGTACCGCAACTGCCGAATGGCTTCGAGATAGGGCTGGCTTTCGATGTCGCCGACCGTCCCGCCGATCTCGGTAATCACCACGTCGTACCGACCCGTATCGCCGAGCTTCAGCATTCTTTGCTTGATCTCGTCGATGACATGGGGGACCACCTGTACGGTCTTGCCCAGATACGCCCCGGCGCGCTCTTTCGTAATCACATCGAGGTAGATGCGCCCGGTCGTGACATTGTTGGCCTGGCTCATCGGGCGCCCGAGGAAGCGCTCGTAATGCCCAAGGTCCAGATCGGTCTCCGCCCCGTCTTCCGTGACGTAGACCTCCCCATGCTCGTAGGGGTTCATCGTCCCGGGGTCGACATTGATGTAGGGATCGAGTTTCTGAATGGTCACGCGCAATCCCCGCGACTCCAGCAGCCTCCCCAGCGATGCGCAGACGATCCCCTTGCCCAGCGAGGACGTAACCCCTCCCGTAACAAAGATATATTTGGTATGCATGGATCTCCCCGGTTTACGCTGTAACGGTTGTTACGCGCCCCGGTTTCCATGCAGTTGCTATGCTTTTTTGCGCGCAACGAGGATCAGCCCCGTGCCGGTTTCGTTGCGGCTGCGCACATCCACCGCGTTCAGAACCAGGCCCACCGGCAGGGCCGCAAGGTAATACACCGGCAGCACCGCAAAAGCCAGCCGGGTGGCCGCCAGCATCTGCATGGGCCACTTGACGAGTATCCGCCAGGCTTTCGAACCGTATCGCCCGTAGGTGTACCGGGCCCGCACCGTTTCCAGCCCGGCCTCCTCCATTTTCTCCCGCAATTCCGCAAGACCGTACCCGGGGCGGACATGCTCGTCGACAAATCCTTCCTCGCCGTGCGTCTCCGTATCCGATCCCCCCTGATCCGACGGCGTGTTGACGATGACGTGCCCCCCGTCCCTCAGCATCTGCGCAAAATTGCGAAAAACGATCCGGTCGTCCTCGATATGCTCCATCACATCGACCGAAACGATGAGGTCGAACGCCTGGTCCAGAGGCAGCCCGGTCAGGTCGTATTCGCGAAATGCGATCCGATCCCGGAGCGACGTCCGCTCCACGAACCGCCTCAGATCGGCGAGATAATCCGGCTTGATGTCCACGGCAAGCACCCGGGCGCGCGGAAATCTCCGGGCGATATATTCCGCATACTGCCCGAATCCCGTCCCCGCATCCAGCACGTCCGCAGGCCGCCCCGCCGGCGCACCCCCCAGCAGCGCATGCACTTCCCGCCGCACATACCATGACCGCAGAAACACGGCATGGAGCAGCGCGAAAAACACGCGGTGCAGCACGGGATAGATACGGAAAAACTTTCCCAGCGCATCCTTGACCGGATCGTACTCCATGGATTCTATTTCAGCATGGTTTCAAGCGTATCCAGCAGCCGCCCCCACGAAAAACGCTCCCGTTCCCGCCGCACTCCTTCTGCAAAAGCGGCTTCCCGGTCTTCTCCGAAATAGCGTATGACGGCATCCGCCAGCGCCTCCGGGTCGCCGGGCGGGACCACATACCCCGACACGCCGTCCGTGACCACTTCGGCCAGCCCGCCCACATCCGTAACCACCACGGGCCGTTCGAAATGATACGCCGTCTGCACCACGCCGCTCTGCGTGGCCGATTCGTAGGGCTGCACCACCAGGTTCGCCGCTGAAAAATAGAGGCCCACCTCTTCCTCCGGAATATATTCCGCGCGCACGAGCACCGTATCCTCGAGACCGAGCGACGCAATCAGATCCCGGTACGTTTGTTCGTCTTCGTAAAACTCCCCCGCCACGACCAGCCGCGCCCTGGGCCGCCGGGCCAGAATCCGGGGCAGCGCCCGCAGCAGCACGGGCAATCCCTTGTACGCCCGGACGAATCCGAAGAAAAGCAAAAGGTCGGCGTTCTCGGGGAGTTGCAAGCGGCGCCGGGCTTCCCCGCGCGGGAGCGGGTCCCCGAAATGCCCGTAGACCGGATGCGGCGCCATCTGCACAGGGGCGGAAACACCCATCGCCCACAGATCTTCAGCTACCGCGTCGGACAGCGCAAGCAGCGCCTCGCACCGCTTCAGAAAATACCCTGCAAGGAGGGAAACGAAGCCGTGCCGCTTCTCGTGCGGGTACACGTTGTGCACGAGCGACGCCACCCGAACACCCCGCGCAGCCAGCCGCCGCGCCATCACGCCGTAGGCAGGTGCAAAAAAGGGCGTCCAGTACTGAAACACGACGGCCGCCGGGTCCTGCTCCGCAATCGCCTTTGCCGCGGCGCCCCAGGTACCCGGTCCTATGGAGTCGATCAGCCGGTGCGTACCCGGCGCCGGCACTCGACCCGGATCGAATTGCGACGTTCCGGGAAAGAGAAAGCCCGGATACTGCCGCCGGAATGTCGCCATGTACACCGGCCAGCCGCGATCCCGAAGCCCTGCCGCCACCGTGTCGGTGAACTGCGCAATCCCTCCCCGGAAAGGCGCAGCCGGGCCCACGAGAGCGATCTGCCGGCGGGTTCGTTCGGACGCCTCGGCTGCCATGGGTCAGTCCGCCGGGGGCAGGGTAGCCATCACGCGGTACGAATCGGTGCGCTCCATCCGGGGCCGGACGATCATTTCGCCAATCAGGCCCGTCGTGAACATCTGCACGCCCACCACCATCATCAGCGCTCCCAGCAGGAGCAGGGGCCGGTCCCCGATAGGATTCCCGAACGCGATCTTGTCGATGGACAGCCATAGGGACAGCACAAACCCGACAAAAAACGCCAGCGTGCCGAACGCACCGAAAAAGTGCATCGGACGGACGGCGAATCGGGTCAGGAACGTCACGGAAATCAGGTCCAGAAAGCCCTTGATGAACCGGTCCAGGCCGAACTTGCTATGCCCGTAGCGCCGCGCGCGGTGTTCCACCGGGAGTTCGGATATCCGATCATACCCCTCCCATTTGGCTAATAGCGGGATGTACCGGTGCAACTCTCCGTAGACGCGCACGCTCTTGACCACCTCCCGGCGATACGCCTTCAGGCCGCAATTGAAATCGTGCAGCCGGACCCCGGAAATAATCCGCGTCACCCAATTGAAGAATTTGCTGGGCACCCGTTTGCTCAGCGAGTCGCGCCGCGTCTTCTTCCAGCCGCTCACCAGGTCGAATCCTTCCTCGAGCCGGGCGATCAGCCCCGGTATCTCCGCAGGCACGTCCTGCAGGTCGGCGTCCATCGTCACGACGTATTTCCCCCGGGCCTGTTCGAACCCCAGGGCCAGGGCCGCCGACTTCCCGTAGTTGCGCCGGAGCCGCAGACCGGCGATGCGTGCGTCCTCCTTGTGCAAGGTCTCGATGATCTGCCAGGAAGCATCCTGCGACCCGTCGTCGACGAACCATATTTCGAAGCGGTACCCGGCGCCCTCGCACGCAGACCGGATCTCGCCGGCGAGTTCGGTCAGGGAATCCGCCTCATCGTACACGGGCACGACGACGGAAACGTCGGGGGCATCCTGTCGATCGGAAGGGTCCAACATGTTGCTGCGGGTACGTGGCCGTGCATCCTCCCCGGCGCGCTACGCATCGATGGTTGCGTACTTCGCGTTGCGCTCGATAAACTTGCGGCGCGGCTCCACGGCGTCTCCCATCAGGGTCGAGAACACGCGGTCGGCCACGGCGCCGTCCTCCACCGTGACCCGCTGCAGGCGCCGGGTGGCGGGATCCATCGTCGTATCCCAGAGCTGCTGGGGGTTCATCTCGCCCAGGCCCTTGTAGCGCTGAATGACGATCTTCGATTTTCCTTCCTTGCGCAACTCCCGCGTCTTCGCGGCCAGTTGCGCCTCCGTCCAAAGGTAGTGCTCCTGCCTGCCTGCCTGCACCTTGAAAAGCGGCGGCAACGCCACATACACGTAGCCGCTTTCGAAGAGCGGGCGCAGGTGGCGGTACAGGAACGTAAGCAGCAGGGTGCGGATGTGCGCCCCGTCCACGTCCGCATCCGTCATCAGGATGATCTTGTGGTACCGGAGGCGGGACAAGTCGAAGGAATCCTCCAGTCCGACCAGCCCCGTGCCGAGCGCCGTCACCATATTCCGGATCTCTTCGTTTTCGAGAATCCGGTCGAGACGGGCCCGCTCCACGTTCAGAATCTTCCCGCGCAGGGGAAGGATGGCCTGGAAATGGCGGTCGCGCGCCTGCTTGGCCGAACCGCCCGCCGAATCTCCCTCTACCAGGTAGAGTTCCGATTCCTCCGGATCGCGCGAGGCGCAATCGGCCAGCTTTCCGGGCAGTCCGCCGCCGGAAAAGGCGCTCTTGCGCTGCACCAGTTCGCGGGCTTTCCGGGCCGCCATACGGGCCTGCGCGGCAAGGATCACCTTATCGATGATGATCTTCGTCTGACGGGGATGATCTTCGAGCCACTGACCCAGTTTCTCGTTGACCAGCGTTTCGACGGCGCTCTGGACCTCGGAATTGCCCAGTTTGGTCTTGGTCTGCCCCTCGAACTGCGGCTCGGCCACCCGGACCGAAAGCACGGCGGTCAGACCTTCCCGGAAATCGTCCCCGGACAGATCGACCTTGGCGTTCTTCGTAAGGTTGTTGTTTTCCGCGTACGCCTTCAGGGTTCTGGTCAGCGCGCGGCGGAATCCCGAGATGTGGGTGCCCCCCTCGTGCGTATTGATGTTATTGACGAAGGAGAGGACGTTTTCGGTGTAGCCGGTGTTGTACCGCATCGCCAACTCCACGGGCACCTCCGCATCTTCCTCGGAGATGTAAATCGTTTCCTGCTGGATGGCCGTGCGGGTTTCGTCGAGATAATCGATGAACTCCACGATGCCCCCCTCGAAATGATATTCCTCGCGGCGCAGCGCTTCCTCTTCCTCGCGGCGGTCCTCGATACTGATGTGCACGTTGCGGTTCAGATAGGCCAGTTCGCGCAGGCGGCCCGACAGCGTGTCGAAACGAAACTCCGTCTCGGTGAAAATATCCGGGTCCGGGAGAAACGTCACCTCGGTGCCGGTCTCTTCGCCGTCCTTAAGGGCGCGCCCCCGCTTCACCGGGCCCAGCGGTTGGCCGCAGGCATACTCCTGGCGCCATTCGTAGCCGTCCCTGCGCACGATGGCCGTCAGCGTCACGGCGAGGGCATTCACGCAGGATACCCCGACCCCGTGCAGCCCGCCCGACACCTTATAGGTATCCTTATCGAACTTGCCGCCGGCATGCAGGGTCGTCATGACCACTTCCAGCGCAGAGCGTTTCTCCTTGGGATGCTCCTCCACCGGAATGCCGCGCCCGTTATCGATCACGCACACGGAGCCGTCTTCATCGATGGATACCTCGATCCGGTCACAGTACCCGGCCAGCGCCTCGTCGATGGCATTGTCCACCACCTCGTACACCAGATGGTGCAGGCCCCGGAGCCCTACGTCTCCTATGTACATGGCCGGGCGCTTGCGGACGGCTTCCAGCCCCTCGAGCACCTGGATGTTTTCGGCGCTATAACCGTTTTCGGCAGGCTCTATTGCTTGATCGGTTACTTGATCGATTGCCTGGTCGGTTGCCTGATCGGTGTGCATGAACCTGTTTGAAACTCGTAAACCGGAGGATCACGGGCCGGCGGGGACAGACCGCTGCGCCGGACAGAAAGGACGTGGGTGGATATAGGGCCTGTTAACACTATGCAGCGGCGCTCTGCGGGGCATATTTTCCTGCCAGGCCAGGCGCCGCGAGCGCAGTGTGGCCCAGCCACATAAGCGAGCGGCAACGCCGCATGGCGGGAAAACAGGCCCCGCCCTTCGGGTTCCGCCGGTCACGGCGTCACTCTTCGTTGCTCGTCGCTCATTTGGAACCACCAAACTTCACTCCTCGCGCCTTGATTGACGCCGTGCCTGACGGAACAGAGCATCGCTGCATAGTGCTAACAGGCCCTAGGCAGATAGACGCCCGTATATCCTTACAAGATACGAAATAGAGCGATGGAATGCTCGTTTACGCTTCCAGATACCGCAGAAATTCCTCGGCGCGCCACTGCATTTCCTCGTCCACGGAGTCGTCGCTGAAGACAGCTACGACATGGTACCCGTAGTGTTCGAGCAAATGCCGCACGCGAGAAGCGCTTTGCACATTCAGCTTGAGCGTGACCCGTGTTTTCCCGCTTGGGGTTTGGGGACGCTCGCACACGACGGACAGGATACGAATGTCGTTCTGTTCGATGGCATGGACGAGTTGCGACATCGAGTAGCTGTCCGGGTCTTCTTCGAGCGCCACGATAGCGCCGGCTTCCTGGGTGGAAAGCATCGCCGCGAACTGCTCGAACAGGTCATTCCGGCGGATCAGGCCCGCGTAGCGCCCTGTTTCGTCCACGATGGGAAGGGTGGTGAGATCGTGCCCGATCAGGATTTTGGCGGCCTCGAAGAGGTGCGCGTCAGGCGGGACGGAAAGGGGAGCCAGATCGGGAACGCCGGCGATCTCGGCATCCGGGCCCGCAGCGGATTCCAGAATATGCTCCTCCGAAACGATTCCGAGGAGCAAACCCTCCGCATCCACTACCGGGAAATGCCGCACGCGCAGCTCCATGAGAAGGCCCAGCGCATATTCCGCCGTATCGCGCGGCCCAAGAGGCAGCGGCGAAACCAGCATCATATCCCGGATGGTCGTTCCCATAGTGTCAGAGACCCGTTGCGTGCCTGTCTGTATTGGTCATTTACGAATAAGAACGGATAAGCGCAAGGGGTATCGGATAAAGAGTGTGTATACGTGAGGGCAATAACGATCCGCTCCGAAGGATGCCGAATGACAGGTATACCCCGAAGGTAACAGTAAAATTATGAATATAGCCTGTAATGTTACAGTTATGATATATAAACACAATGAAAATTGTCAGATGCATTGATAATTTGTTATAAACATTTGCTCACATCCAGCAATATTCACAAGATGAGTGACAAGTTTAGTAATTACCCGACGCGGCGAACAGATGACGCAAGAACCACTGAAAGAGAGAGCGCTTAGCCGCCCGGGAGCGGCGCGGCTGGTTGCGATAGCCGCTCTTTTCTCTGCTATGGTCGTTGTTACGAAGGGAGCGCAGGCGCAGACGAGCACCGTACTGGTGAGCAATATCGAACAAGAATCGTACGGCTTTACTCTCCTTTCTTTAATCGATGCTGCGCAGGGCTTTACGACGGGCAACAGTTCCGCCACCCTCAAAAGCATTGATGTAAAATTCTCCGGGGCGCCGAACTCGACCGTGAGCGTGAAACTGGCCACGGGGCTGCCCGGCGGCACGACGGAGGTTGCCACCCTGACCAATCCGTCGAGTTTCTCGAGTGGTAATCTCAGGTTCACCGCACCCGACAACACGACGCTGTCGGCCAACACGCAGTACTGGGTAGTGGTGTCGGCGGAAAACGCCCATGCAGGAAATAGCTGGATAACGACATCGGCCTCCGACGCCGAGGACCCGGGCGGGCGGACGGGATGGAGCATGGCCGACGACAGATACTGGCGAACGGTCGGCAGCACAACCTGGGTGAACACAACCTTGTTTGGGCGCACTGGAGACAACGTATTCATGATACGCGTCAACGGTCCTGCGGACACCCAGCCCCCGCCAAACCCGACTCCACTGACCACACCCACTACTCCCGCTACTCCTGCTACGCCGGGGACGATTTCGCATTCCCCCCAGTATTTGAAGGCAACACCCGGCGATTCAAAGGTGACGCTCACATGGGATGCGCCGTTCCACGACGGCGGCTCGGAGATCACCGGCTACGCATACCGGCTGAAGGAAAACGGCGAAGCCTTTGGTGTCGAGGATCTTGCGGCATGGTTGGACATCCCCGGTGGAGCGAGTACCTACGGCTACACGGTTACGGGCCTGACGAACGGAACGGAATACAAGTTTGAGCTGCGAGC
>VXPQ01000068.1 GCA_009839485.1 Bacteroidetes bacterium SB0662_bin_6 | reverse complement strand
GGTATGCTTACGGGTATACGCGACAATTCGTGTGGTTCGAGGTGTTCGCCGGGGAAAAGGCAAAGAACAAATTTGACGAGTGGCTCCCGAACGACACCCTTGAAGCCATTCGCCAGTACCTCGTCGCCATCAAGGGCCCCCTGACCACACCGGTCGGCGGAGGCATTCGCTCGCTCAACGTGGCTCTGCGACAGATTCTGGACCTGTACGCCTGCGTACGCCCCGTCCGCCACTTCGCGGGCGTCCCTTCCCCGGTAAAACACCCGGAAAAGGTGAACATGGTGATTTTCCGGGAAAATTCGGAGGACATATACGCGGGCATCGAATACGAAATGGGTACGCCGGAAGCGGAAAAACTCATTGGATTTCTTCGGAACGAGATGGGCGTCGAAAGCATCCGTTTTCCAGAAACGAGCGGCATCGGCATCAAACCCGTTTCCAGAGAAGGCACGGAACGGCTCGTGCGCGCGGCCATCGGCTACGCCAGGAAACGCGGGTACGACAGTGTCACGCTCGTGCACAAGGGAAACATCATGAAGTTCACCGAGGGCGGATTCCGGGACTGGGGATACGACCTCGCCCGCCAGGAATTCGGAGCCGAGGAATTCGGGGGAGGGCCTTGGCGCAAACTTCCCGACGACACGGTCATTAAGGATGTGATCGCCGACGCCTTTCTGCAACAGATTCTGACGCGCCCGGACGAATACGGGGTCATCGCGACCATGAACCTGAACGGGGATTATATCTCCGACGCGCTTGCCGCCGAGGTCGGAGGCATCGGCATTGCGCCCGGCGCCAACATCAATTACGATACCGGCCATGCCGTCTTCGAAGCTACCCACGGCACCGCGCCCAAATATGCGGGACAGGACAAGGTGAACCCCGGCTCGGTCATCCTGTCCGGGGAAATGATGCTCCGGTACATGGGATGGGACGAAGCAGCGGACCTGATCGTGTCTTCACTGGAAAAAACGATCGCCCAGAAACGGGTCACCTACGACTTCGAGCGCCAGATGGACGGGGCCACCCTACTCAAAACCAGCGAGTTCGGTAAGGCTATGGTCGAAAACATGGCGTAACGGCGGGGCGCAGCGGCCCCCGATCCCGATATATGCCGCGGGTGAATCTACAAGCGCACTTCCCGTGGCGACGAAGCGGCTTCTTCCAGCAGCGCATCGTACTGCGCAACATGCTTCCGCCAATCGAGCGCCTGAGGAATCGCTTGCAGCGAAGACACCGGCAACGGCCGGTCCTCTCCTTCCATGATCCGGGACATGGCTTCAAAAAGGTCCTCCTCGTCTTCGTACAGCACGGGAGCATGCAGCAGCGGACGATGAAGCGCATCGGGAATCAGTTCGGGATAGCTGAGGCGATTGGGCAACAGCGGATGGCATCCGCAGTAAATGGCCTCCATAATGGCTATGCCGAAAAATTCGTGGATCGATGTGGATACCACGAGGTGGGCCCGGTGCAGCAAGCGGCTGTATTCCTTGAAGTCCTCCGCATAGCCGTAATGCAGAATGCGGTCCGCATACCGCTCGAACGCCTTTTCGAATTCGTACGGCTGCTCCTCGAAATGCTCCCCGGCAAGGATGAGGCGGAAGCGGTAGCCGCGATCGTCGAGCCGGTTCATCACCCGGAAAAAGGCTTCCGGATTCTTGTCGTATTCCCAGCGCTGGTTCCATAACACAATGGGAGACCGCATCGAAGGCCCCCATTCGGGAGGCGGATAGTCTGCGCTGTACCGGTCGTGCGCTTCCAGATCCATGCCTACATGCAATACGGTGGACTTCTTGCGAAGCATATTCACCGTATTCAGGTGGGTGTAATCCGGAAAAGTGCGCAACAGGGTAGGCAGCGCATCCATGAACTCGTCGAAGTGGAACCGGGAATTGAACACGATCCGGTCGGCGGCAAGCGAGGACAGGTAGTTGATATACCCGTAGGTATGATCGCGCTCGGTATCCGGCGGCAGCGGATAGGTTAATTGATTTTCATGGAAATACAGGACAACCGGCACATCCCCGAGATGCGGTCGGACAAGCGCCAGAAAGGCGGGGATATTGACCATGCCGGTGGCGAACACCACATCCGGCTTGAAACCGTCTTTGAAGGCCTTAAGCGCCTTGCGCGCCATCGTGACGGCGCCGCCGTGCATGCGCCATTTCCAGAAACGGGCTCTGAGGGTGACCGTGTGAAACTCGTGGCGGCTATGTTTCACCAGCCCATCGAAGAAATTCCGGTGGGAGCCGCCGTACCATGGCTCCAACGCAAGCACCTTCATTACTGACCGCTCCCGGCTTCTTCAAGCTCCTTCCGAAAAGCCTCCTCTTCCTCCGTCGTAGCCGGACGCACGATCGATATGGCGCGCACCTGCAGGTTTTTTCGGAGGGCGGGATCGCGCACTTCTTCCGCAGTAATCATCCTCGCTTCACCGGGAGCTACGGTGATCCGGCGGGAAGCCATATCTATTTCGACGGGACGGGTGTTGGCGTTCTTGATAATCATTCCGCGCCGTACGGGAGCCGCCATCGGATTCGGTATTACTTACGTACAGGGCCCCGGGGTCTTCGGCCCAAAAAACCGTGCGCCGGGCTGCCGCTGGGGTTATGCAAATCAATCTTGGGTGTCTAATATATGAAAATCGCTGCATGTTTTGCACCGCCGTAAAAACGATGTCCCGAAGCCGCACATGCCTGTATCCGTACGAAACCTGTGGAAGACGCCGGTAAAAGCTGCACGGGCGGTGGGACAGGGTCTGATGGGTCTGGCTTTCCCCCCGGCATGCCTGCACTGCGGTGGAGCCGTCCCGGGCGCCTCGACCCTTCTTTGCTTCTGTTGCCTGCGCAATGCCGACCGCGCCGATGCCGACGATGTCCGGGAGCGAATCGACCGTCTGCCCGGCATGCGTACCGCCATTGACGGCGCATTCGCCCTGTGGATGTTCGACAAGGGAGGATTCCTGCAACACATACACCAGGCGCTGAAATACGGCAATCGGCCGCACTACGGCATATGGCTGGGGCGCATCCTCGGCCATGCTTTCGTCCAAAGCCTTGTGTACCGGCCCGCACCGGACCTGCTTGTACCCATTCCCCTGCACCGCATGCGGCTGTGCGAACGCGGGTACAATCAAAGCGAGTATCTCGTCCGGGGTATTGCCCCTGCCCTTGAAAGACCCGCCGCGCCGGAAGTGATCGTCCGGAGCAAGGTCACCCGCTCGCAAACGGCGCTTTCCCGGAAAGAGCGGCTGGATAACCTCGACGGCGCATTCACCGTGCCGATCCCGGAACGGGTTGCCGGACTGCGGATTCTGCTCGTGGACGATATCTTTACCACAGGAGCCACAGTGGGCATGGCCGCAAGCGCCCTCCTTAAGGCAGGCGCGGACGCCGTGGATATCGCCGCGCTGGGGGTAACGCGGATGTGAAGGCCCCGGCCATTGGCGAATACTTAAGGACAAGCATGAAACAGAAGGCCGCAAACGGTATATTATTTTTCATAAACCATTCGCACAAGCCATGATCGACACCCTTTCCATGGCCGAAAACCTTACCGCCGCAGGCATCGAACAGAAACAGGCGAAAGCCCTCGCACAAGCGATCGCGGAGCGACATGGCGAAACCGCGTCGAAGCAGGACATCGACGCGCTGAAAGAGAATATGAACGCCCGGTTCGCTGCGTCGAAGCAGGATATCAATGCGTTGAAGCAGGATATCGACGCGCTGAAAGGGAATATGGATGCCCTGAAAGAGAGTATGAACGCCCGGTTCGCCGCGTCGAAGCAGGACATCGACACGCTGAAAGAGAGCATGAAAGCCCAGTTTGCCGCGATCAAGTGGATTGTCGGTGCGCACGCAGGTCTTACCCTTGTTTTGCTTGCCGCCTTCCTCGCCGGGTAGGAACGCCTGTACGCAGCGAAATAAGGGCCGTATCGCGGCAGGCGAAATTATCGATACTCCTCGACACACAGCGTACGAGCGTACTGTTTCGCTTCCCGTTCGTCGTTGGTGGCCACGACCATGATCGCGCCGGCGCGAAGTCTGTCTTCGATGACAGCGGACATCATGTGGCGGCCTTCTTCGTCGAGATGCTCGTTCGGCTCGTCCAGAAGCAGAAGCGGCGGATCGGCAAGCAGCGCCGCCGCCAGTCTGACGCGCTGCACCATGCCGGATGAGAACGTGGAGACCCGGTCGTGCATGCGGCGGGCCAACCCGACGGATGCGAGCGTCTCCTCGATCCGCTGCTCATCGTTCGCAAGACGGCGCGCCCGGGCGATAAACCGCAAATTCTCCCGAGGAGAGAATCCTGCGTATACATTCACGTACGGCGCTACGAGGCCGGCATGCAGGGGATGCGCTTCCTTCGACAGGCCGGTCCCGTTCACGCGGAGCGAAACGGTTCCTTCGCTCGGCGACATCACCCCGGCCAGAATGCGAAGCAGGGTGGACTTGCCGGACCCGTTGACGCCGGTCACGGCAAGGCACTCGCCGCCGGACAAGGAAAACGAAAGATCCCGGAACAGCAGCCGCCTGCCGAACCGGCGGGCAACGCCGCATACGTCCAGAACCGGCAAGGCATCCCGGGACCGCGTCATGTTCGTCGTGAAATTTCTTGCAGGGATTGCGTACGCCTTGCGCAGGGCCTGCGCGCGCTGCGCAGAAGAAGGCGCCCTGCAATCTACGTCACGGAAGGGAGCCGGTTCGCTGGTCATGCGCTCACGAAACGCCACCATCCGGAACAAGGTCACAGAATACGAACCGGTCGCGTTCGACAACCTGCCCGAGAGATATCCGCACCGGCCACCGAAAAATCGGCCCGTCGAACACGAACGTGTGAAACTCGCCGTTCTCGCCGCACGGATCGACCTCCGGCGGAAGAGCCGCAAGAAAAGCCTCATCGAACGGGCGTCCGGCGAAAGACGCATCGAGCACCGCTGGATTTACGCAGGCCACGATGGCTTTGAATCCATCGTTCACAAACTGATGGGCGAGTTCCGTGGTGTCGCGCTTCCAGATCGGAAAAACACACTCGAGCTTACAGGCTGCCAGTTGCTCTTCGCGATAAACCCGAAGATCTTCAAGAAAGATGTCTCCGAAGGCCACGCGCCGTATGCCCTGGATCTGCAATCGGGCAAACGCATATCCCATCTCACGTTCGTAAATCGCATTGGAGGAACTGGGAGGCACAGCGACTTCCGTAATGGGAATCCCTATGGCCTCGGCCTGTTGCCGCACGAGCGCGCGGCGAACGCCGTGCATGGTTACCCGGTCATAGGGAATGGTTACCGTCGTCAGCAACTCCTTGACGACATACATCTCGGCACGACGGATCTCATGCAACGCGATCGCACTGTCCTTGCCCCCGCTGAAGCACATGGCAATGGATTCGCGGGTATGCATAGGGGGCTTTTCTTTGGGTGATCGGCCTGGCAGGAACGGTTCGGGGGCGAGACGAGCCTCTTCAATGGACCAACTGCACCCCTCGCTCCCTATCTTTCGAACAACTCCGCTACATCCAGCACAAAGCCCGGCAACACCTCCGGGTCCTCAAGACAGTCTCCGTCCTTGAAAAGCATCGAGGCCTCATCCGGCCGGTGAATAACCACAGTGCGCGCCGTCGGATCCACGATCCAGACGCGAAGCGCCCCGGCGCCGAAGTAATCATCCATCCTTTCACGCATCTGCCGGGGCGTATTCGACGGGGATAGCACTTCGACGACGATATCGGGCGCACCGCGAACCCAACCTCCGGGCTCGTTATCGGTGCTACGTCGGCGCAACAGCACCGCAACATCCGGAATGCGCACCGTATCCGGGTTTTCGCTCAGGATACAATCGCCCTCAAGACCCACTTCTCCTTGTCCGGCTTCTTCTATCCATGCATGAAAGTACCTCCCTAACTTGAATTGCAAAAGCCGGTGCGACCAGGAAGGTCCGGGCTCCCGCACCACCGCACCCCGGACCAGTTCGTACGTATAGCCGTCTTCCTGTTCCGGAAGGCTGGCGTACTCCTCAAGCGTCATGTATTGCAACTTGTCTCCGGATTTGTCGATGTGATCCGGGTTCAGCGTTTCAGGAGTTGTGGTTGGCGCTGCCATGGGATACCTCTCCTCACGATTCAGAAAAACGATGCCTGCACCTCAGAGCATAAGCGCCATATCTCACCGTGTTTCCGCAGAGTCGGGGAAATTTGCGCGGGGCGCGGGGACGAGGCGCGGGGCGCGGGGGGGGTTTTAACAACTCCGGGCCCCCCCGACGGAGCGGGAGAGGGGGGGGGGGGGGGGGGGGGGGAAA
>VXPQ01000067.1 GCA_009839485.1 Bacteroidetes bacterium SB0662_bin_6 | reverse complement strand
TGCCGGCCGAGTTCCGCGGGCGGGCGGGACGTGGATGCATGGGGGCGTTTTCAATAAAATGTGCGTCCTCAACGGACGGGGAGCATGCGGACGCCGCCGCCTCCCATTCCTGTTCCGTGGGAAGCCGGGCGCCTGCCCAGCGGGCATAGGCATCCGCCTCGAAATAACTGATGTGCGCGGCCGGTTCGTCCGGGGCCACGGGTTTCATGCCGCCCAGCGTGTAGGTCCACCAGGCGCCGTCCCGCCGTTCCCAGTAGAAGGGTTCGGTCCATCCGCGTTCCTGAACGGCGGCCCACCCCATCGACAGCCACCACTCGGAACGCCGGTAGCCGTCGTCTTCCATGAACGCCATGAACTCGGCATTCGTGACGGGCCGGTCGGCCAGAAGAAAATCCTCCAGAAAACATCGGTGCCTCGCCCCCTCGTTGTCGAAGGCGAACCCGCCGCCGGCATGGCCGATCTCGTATATCCCCGCATCGAACGGAACCCAGGTCAGGGGCGCGGTATCCCCCGCTTCGTTTTCGAAGGCCTCGTAGACGGGACGCAGCGGATTCACCGAAAGCACATGCTTGATATCCGTCATGATGAGTTCCTGGTGCTGCTGCTCGTGCTGCACGCCCAACTCGATAACCGGAGCAGCCTGCTGCGCAACATCCGGGGCCGCCTCTTCCATGAACCGGAGCATCTGTTCATCCACATGGCGCCGGTACGCCATCACCTCCGCCACCGTAGGCCGGGAAATGTACCCCCGCCTGTCCCGGCAGTGCCGCTCCCCCGCCTGCACGTAATAGGAATTGAAGAGATAGGGGTATCCCTCGTGGTACAAGACATACGACGGGTCGAAATTCCGGAGCACGAAGGTCTCGAAAAACCAGCTCGTATGGGCAAGGTGCCATTTGGTCGGGCTCACGTCTTCCATCGTCTGGATGACGCAATCTTCGACCGCAAGAGGTTCGACCAGACGCTCTGTGGTCCGGCGTATGCGGCGATAGGCTTCGGCAAGGCGTCCGAGCACATCGCCGGGCTCTTCCCGGGCCCCGGCGGCGCCGCGCGCTACATCCGGAAAAACAACGGGCATACGAACATCTCTCGGAATATTGAATCGGAATACCTGAAGGATACGTGTATTTTACGGGATGTGCATAAACCTTTCCACCGATTGTATATAGCATATCCATGTCAGCAGTTCGGTCCGACGAACCCAGGGAAATCCTTCCCGTGAGCGTCGAATCCTGTAAGAAATGTCCCGAAGGCGCCCTCCCCTTGCCGCGCTCCAGCGGCATCCTGCTGCACATCACCTCCCTGCCGGGTCCGTACGGCGCGGGCGACCTTGGACCGCAGGCCCGGGACTTCGCGAATTTTCTGGCGGAAACCGGCCAGCGTATCTGGCAGGTGCTTCCGCTCGGCCCGGCGGGCCTTGGGGATTCGCCCTATTCCAGCCCGTCCACGTTCGCCATGGACCCGCTCTTCGTGAGCCCGGACCTTATGGCGCAAGACGGACTGCTGGATCCGAAAGATGGAAAGGAGGCCTTTGTTTTTGGCGATACCGATGCGCTGGAAGCTGCTGAACAAGGCCATGTTCCTGTCGAGAGCCTCTTGTACTACCCCCATGAGGTCACGCCGCCGCATGCGTCCTGCGCGGATTTCGATAAGGCCCGCCGCATGAAAACCCTGTTTCTGCGCAGCGCCTTCGAACGTTTCGAGGCCGGAAAAACACCTGTCGATCCCGCTGTTTTCGACGCCTTCTGTGCAACCAATGCCTACTGGCTCGATGACTACGCCCTGTTCACGGCGCTGCGGGAAAGACACGGCGAAGTCGAGTGGACAAAATGGCCCGGGAAATACGCCTTGCGGGACCCGGAAGCACTTGAGGAATTCAGCAACAAATACAACGCCCGCATCCGACACCACAAGTTCGCGCAGTTTGTGGTGTATGGCCAGTGGAATCGGCTCAAACGCTACTGCAACGAACGGGACATCCTGTTATTCGGCGACATTCCCATTTACGTGGCGCACGACAGCGCGGACGTGTGGACGCATCCCGACTTCTTTCAACTCGACGAGCATGGGCAAAGCGCCTTTTCCGGAGGCGTCCCCCCCGACTATTTCAGCAAGACCGGACAGCACTGGAATAATCCGACGTACCGTTGGGACACGATGCGGGAGAACGATTTCGCATGGTGGGCGCGGCGGCTCGAAGCGATCATGCAACAGGTGGACCTGGTGCGCCTGGATCATTTCCGGGGCTTCGCCGCCTACTGGGAGATTCCGTCCGGGGAAAAAACCGCCGTAAACGGGAAGTGGGTGGACGGCCCGGGCCTGGCCTTCTTCGAAAGTATGGAGAAACAGCTCGGCCCCCTGCCGCTGGTGGCCGAGGACCTCGGGGGCATCACCGACGATGTGCGCGAGCTCATGCACGCGCTGGGATGTCCCGGCATGGCCGTACTCCAGTTCGCCTTCAGCCACGATGCCGACAACCCATTCCTGCCGCACAATAATCCGCGGAATATCGTGCTGTACACGGGTACGCACGACAATGATACGTTCCTCGGCTGGTGGGAAAAGCTGGCTTCGGATCCGGAAAAGAAGAACGAATACGACTTTGCCCAAGAGTACCTAAAGGTGGACGACTGTCCCGAACAGGAGGTGCACTGGGCGGCGCTACGGGCCGTGCTCGCATCCCCCGCCGAGTATGTCGTTTTCCCGATGCAGGACCTGCTCGGGCTGGGAACGGAGGCGCGCATGAACACGCCGGGCGTGCTGGGAGGAAACTGGGGGTGGCGCTTCACGAAAAGCCAGTTGACGCCGGATATCGAGGAACGCCTGAAGAAGCTCACCAGGCGCTACGGGCGGGCCGTGAGTGCGGACACCGCCTGATCGATCCATGGAACCCGGCCGCAGACCGGCTCAGGGGCTGTATACGTAAAGGACCGGCAGCCTGGAAACATCGGTGATGTCCGTGTCCGTGTGGTGGTAGACGTTCATCCGTCCCGTGCCGCAGTCGCCGAACTCGTCGCAGGATACCGTCCCGACCAGGCCGCTCATGGCGGTTTCTCCCACCTTCTCGCGCAGCGCCTCCCGGTCTATGAACAGCCTGCCGCCCTCCTCCACAGCGACGGACTCGATGGCCGAGAGAAGGATAGTGGTTGCATCATAGGTATGCGCCCAATAGGGTGACTCCGGAAAACCGCCTGCCCTGGCCTCGTACGCGGCGAGCACCTGCTCCCCGCTCCGCCCCGTCACCTCGTTGACATTGGAGCCAAAGCCCGCTTCCGGTCCGGCAAAGTACATCCCCTCCGATTGCGGGGTCTCCAGAAACGCAGAAACCAGCAGCGCCGCCGCGGAAATCAGGACAGTCTCTTCAAGCCCTTCGAAGGTCTGCGCCTGCTCGGCAAACGCCGATCCCTCCTCGAAGAACAACGGGAAAAAGATGGCGTCCGGGCCAGCGGTTGCGAACTCCTCGAGCACGTCCGTCATGTCGGTTGCGCCCTTCTCGATTTGGGCCTGGGTCGATACTTCGCCCCCGAGGTCCGAGAACGCATCGGCAAACGCCGCCACAAGAGAGGACGTGTACGGATCGCCGTCGTGCACGGTGGCTACGCGCCTCAAGGCCAGTTGGTTGTAAACGAAGTCAGAGAGGGCGCGGGCCTGATGGAGATCGTTGGACGCCGTGCGAAAGTAACCGGGGTGATAGTCGGCATTCGCATTGCCGGCCAGATCGGAGGTGAGCCGCGGAGAGGTGTTGCTCGGCGAAATCATGACCAGGCCCGCGTCGCTGATGACGGGCGACGCCGCTACGGCTGCAGCCGAGCAGTTGGTTCCGATGACTCCCGCCACATCCGGGTCCGCGGCGATTTCAAGCGCACCCGCGCGACCGCCCTCCGGCGAGCACATCGTGTCAAAGGAATCGCCGTCCAGTTCGATCTGGCGCCCGCGGATGGCGCCCATGTCCTCAACCGCGAGGTTGGCCGCTTGCCGGGTCACGACCCCCAGTGTCGGCGCGATCGTGACCGTGGCCAGCAAACGGATATGTATGGCCTCGTCCTGCTCAAGCGTGACCGCACCCAGTGGCCCCGGCTCGAATTCCGATTCGTCCAGACTGTCGCACCCGGGCATCGCAAGCACGGCGAGCAGGACCAAAACGGATAACATGATGTGTCTGCGCATAAGATCAATTCTTTCTCAGTCGTGTGTCGTGACGGGACAGGTATCCATCATCCACCGGCGTGGATAACCCCTGCCACCAGGGCCTGTTAACACTATGCAGCAATGCTCTGTTTCGTCAGGCACGGCGTCAATCAAGGCGCGAGGAATGAAGTTTGGTGGTTCCAAATGAGCGACGAGCAACGCAGAGGGACGCCGTGCCCGGCGGAACCCGAAGGGCGGGGCCTTCCGGGCTTCCGCTCACCGGGGCACCCGCAATACCGCCGTCGAAAAGGCCTCCACGGTAATCCGTCCGTCCGCAATCCGGTCCCCCTCCTGCAAGCTTCCCTCCCCGGAGACGGGTGGATCGCCTGCGGTAGCAGGCATATCCATGCCGGACACGAACTCCCACGAACCTTGCGCCGCCTCCGTTCCGGTGCAGAGCAGCGTTTCAGGAGCGGGAAGGACAAAGGACACATCGTGCTCCCCGGCATTGAACAGGACCAGCATGGTATCGTCCTCGCGCTTGCGGCCTTCGGCATCCAGGCCGTGCAGGCCGCCTCCGCAAAGAAGTACGCCGAATGAACGCAATTCGTGATTCGCCCAGTCGCCATGGTCCATTTCGCGTCCGTCCGAGTGCTGCCAGAATACGTCGCGCGCACCCTCCGCGTCCGTTTCGCCCCGCAAAAAGAAACGCCGCCGGAAACTCGGGTGCGCCTTGCGAAGCGCCACCATCTTTTTCGTGAAGGCCAGAAAGGCCCGCTTCCGGTCATCGAGTTCCCAGTCGTACCAGGTCAGTTCGTTGTCCTGACAGTAGGGGTTGTTGTTGCCTTCCTGCGTATTCGAGAGTTCGTCGCCGCCGAGCAGCATCGGAACGCCCTGGGAAAGCAACAGGGTCGTCATCATGCTCCGCTTGCGCCGCTCGCGCATATTCAGCACCTCGGGGCGATCCGTGGGACCTTCCTCGCCGCAGTTATCGCTGTAATTGGGTTCGTGCCCGTCGTGGTTATCCTCCCCGTTCGCGTCGTTATGCTTGTGGTCATAACTGACGAGGTCCTCCAGCGTGAATCCGTCGTGGGCGGTGACGAAATTGACGGACGCGGAAAGGCGGCGCTCCGGCGCCCGGTACAAGTCGTTCGATCCCGCGTACCGGGTCGCAAAAACCCCCTGCAAACCCCCATCGCCCCGCCAGAATTGGCGCACGACGTCCCGGAAGCGTCCGTTCCACTCGGACCAGAGCCATGGAAAGTCACCGACACGGTACCCTCCGGGCCCCACATCCCACGCCTCGGCAATCAACTTCACGCGGCTGAGCACGGGATCCTGTTCGACCAGCGTGAAAAACGTGGAGGCCATATCCACATCGTAGTGCTGGCGCGCCAGCGTAGTGGCCAGATCGAACCGGAACCCGTCCACATGCATATCCTGCACCCAGTACCGCAGGCTGTCCACGATAAGGCGAAGCACCTGCGGGCACCCGACATCGAGCGTATTGCCGGTGCCCGTATAATCCGCGAGGAAACGCGGCTGGCCCGGATTGTTCTTGTAATACGAAAGATTATCCAGCCCCCGCATGGAAAGCGTGGGGCCTAACCGGTTGCCTTCTCCGGAGTGATTGTACACCACATCCAGAATGACTTCGAAGCCGGCCGCGTGAAGCGCCCGGACCATCTGCTTGAATTCGTGTACGGCCCCCGCAAGGCCGGTTGCGGCATATCCCGGCTCCGGGGCGAACCAGCCGAGCGTATTGTACCCCCAGTACTGACCCAGTCCTGCCTCGAAGAGGCGGCGATCATGTACATGCGCATGTACGGGCTGCAACTCGATGGCCGTGACGCCAAGGCTCCGCAGGTGATCCAGCACAGGCTCCGAAGCAAGGCCCGCGTACGTACCCCGCAATTCCGGGGGCACGTCCGGATGCCGTTTGCTGATTCCCTTCACGTGCGTTTCGTACAAAATGGTATCTTCCCACGGGATGTCCGGCGGGTGGTCGTCCCCCCAGTCGAACCGCTCGTCCACTACGGCCCCGAGCGGAGCATACGGGGCGCTGTCGATATCGCTGAAAGAAAGGTCTTCTTCATGCGCTCCAATGGCATAGCCGAAAAGACTGTCGTGCCAGGAAAGCGGCCGCCCGATGGCCTTCGCATAGGGATCGAAAAGCACCTTGTTCGGATTGAACCGGTGGCCGTGTTCGGGGTCGTACGGACCATGTACACGGTACCCGTAGCATTGGCCCGGGGCCAAACCGGGCACATAGCCATGCCACATGGGCCCCGTGCGTTCGGGAAGGGCAAGCGTTTCCGAAGGTGCGTCGGCCTGTGCATCCTCGAACAATACCAGTTCCACGTGCTCTGCATGACGGCTGAACATGGAAAAGTGTACGCCCTCGCCGTCCCAATGCGCGCCGGGGGGATTCGGCTGACCGGGCCATATCCGGGCCTGGTTTTCCGAATGCGATCTTTCTGATTTCGATGTACCTTTCGACATACTCATTGTAAACGAACGTCCGAAGGGCATTCCGAAACCCCGGAAACCCGTGCCCGTTCCGGAGACTCTTTTGAAACATCGTACACTCACCTTTTCGACAAACATCGTACATGGATGATCTGAATTTGCCCGAACACTGGTCCCGCCCGGTGCTTACCGGGCTCACGCCGCAAACGGACGGGGGCAGATGGCCCGTGCGCAGGTTTCTGGGAGATGAAATGGTCGTCCAGGCCGATTTGATTACCGAAGGCCACGAGTGCATCGCCGCAGAACTCCTGGTTCGCCACGAAAAGGACGAACAGGAAACGGTCCATCGCATGGCGCTGCGCTACAACGACGAATATCTCGCCTCGTGGACGCTGGACCGGCTGGGCACATGGTTCTTTCGGGTGCGGGCATGGGCGGATCCCTTTACGACATGGCGGGACCGGTTTGCGCGCCGGGTCGAAAGCAATGACCCGGAGATCGGAAGCGAACTGCTCGTGGGCGCAGGGCTTCTGAAGCGATCGGCGCAGGTTGCCGGAAGCAAGGACAAGAAAGCGCTGCTGCGCTATGCCGAAGCGATGGAAGCGGGCGACGCCGAAGCCGCGCTGGAAGAAAAGGTGACCGCGCTCGTGCAGGCCAACGATCCGCGTGAGAGCATGATCGAGAGCGGTACGTACGCCGTGGTGGTGGACCCCGTGCTGGCCCGCTTTGCCGCATGGTACGAATTCTTCCCCCGCTCCGCGCCCCGGAGGAACGCCCGCAGGAAAAACAACGCCCCCCACGCCACGCTCGACGATGCGGCGGAATTGTTGCCGCGCATCAGGGAACTCGGATTCGACATCGTATACCTGCCCCCCGTGCATCCGATCGGGCATACCCACCGGAAAGGCAAGGATAATACGCCGGAAGCCGGGCCGGGCGAACCGGGCAGCCCCTGGGCGATCGGCTCCGAGGAGGGCGGGCACACGGCCGTGCATCCCGATCTGGGCGGACTGGACGCTTTCGACCGGTTCGTGGCGCGGGCCCGCAAACTGGACCTGCATGTGGCCATCGACATTGCCTTCCAGACTTCCCCGGATCATCCCTGGGTCCGCGAGCATCCCGACTGGTTTCAACAGCGGCCCGACGGCTCCATCCGGTATGCGGAAAATCCTCCCAAGAAATACCAGGATGTCTACCCGCTTGATTTTCTTTCGCAAGACCGGGAAGCCCTGTGGCGCGAACTGAAGAGCGTGTTCGAATTCTGGATCGACCGGGGCGTGCTGGTATTCCGTGTGGACAACCCCCATACGAAGCCCTTTGCATTCTGGGAATGGTGTATCCGGGAGTTACGGAAACAGCATCCCGACCTGATCTTCCTGTCTGAGGCGTTCTCGCGCCCGAAAACCATGTACGAACTGGCCAAACTGGGTTTCAACAATTCGTACACGTACTTCACCTGGCGCAATACGAAGGACGAACTCGTTTCCTATTGCCGCGAACTGTACGACTCGGAGGTGGGCGAATTTTTCCGCCCCAACTTCTGGCCGAATACCCCGGACATCCTGCACGAGTACCTGGTCGAGGGCGGGCGCCCCGCGCATATCGTCCGGCTGACGCTCGCCGCCACCCTGTCGTCGGCGTACGGCCTCTACGGCCCCCCGTTCGAGCATGTGGACAACCAGCAGCACCCGGACCGGGAGGAATATGCGAACAATGAAAAATACGAGGTCCGGTCCTGGAACTGGAACGACCCCGATTCGCTGCAACCCTTTATGCGCCGGTTGAACCGCATCCGGCGGGAGAATCCGGCCTTGCAGCAGATGCGAAATCTGCGGTTTCACGATACGGACAACCCGCAGTTGCTCGCCTGTTCGAAAACCCTGGGCGACAACCGGATCGTCGTGGTCGTCAACCTGGATCCGCATCATGAACAGCGGGGATGGCTTTCCCTTCACCCCGGAGAGCTCGGCCTGCCGGAAGACCGGCGCTGGGATATGCATGACCTGCTCGACAACCGGAATGTCTCCTGGAAAGGGTCGACGCACTACCTGAGGCTCGACCCGCAGAAAACGCCGGTGCGGATTTTCCGCGCCGGATAAACGCATCCGCCCCGCCAACCCTTCTGACGCATGACAAAAAAGACGTCCCGCCGTTCCTGGCTCACCAAGGAAGAGGTACAGCGCCTGGAAGAGGGCTCTTTTTACCGCAGTTATGAGAAACTCGGGGCGCACCCGGACAAGCAGGGCGTCTGGTTTGCGGTGTGGGGCCCAGGGGCCGACACAGTATCCGTGCTGGGGGAATTCAACGACTGGAAGCCGGATGCGCATCCGCTGCGGCGAAGAAAGGGAGGCGTCTGGGAAACGCACGTACCGGGCGCCACGAGCGGACAGAAGTACAAATACCGTATTACGCGGGGCATGTATACCGTGGACAAGACGGACCCCTACGCCTTTGGCATGGAGCCCCCCGTGTCGGGTGGAGACGCAGCCTCGGGACTGGCTTCGATTGTTTGCGATCTCGACTACGAATGGGGCGACAAGGCATGGCTCGAACAGCGATGCGGTCCGGATTCACTGAACCGGCCCGTCTCAATCTACGAGGTGCATCTCGGGTCCTGGCGCAAGAAGGGGATGTACTCCATGAGCTACCGGGAAATCGCCAAACCCCTTGCGGACCATGTAGAAGCACTCGGTTTCACGCATGTGGAATTCATGCCGGTCATGGAACACCCGTTCTATGGTTCCTGGGGCTATCAGGTCGCGGGCTACTACGCCCCCACTTTCCGGTACGGCTCGCCCCTGGATTTCAAGTATCTCGTGGATTACCTGCACCGGCGCGGCATCGGGGTCTTGCTGGATTGGGTGCCGGCCCACTTCGCCACCGACCCGCAGGCGCTCGTTTTTTTTGACGGCGGCACCCTGTACGAGTACGACGATCCCGGTATGCGGTACCATCCCGACTGGGGAACCTATGTTTTCGATTACAACAAGCCGGGGGTCCGCAACTTTCTGATCTCGAATGCGCTCTTCTGGATTGAGGAATACCACATAGACGGCCTGCGCTTCGATGCGGTGGCTTCCATGCTCTACCGGGATTATTCGCGGGGCAAGGATTGGAGCCCGAACATGTTCGGCGGACGGGAGAATCTGGAGGCCATCGACCTTCTCAAGAAAGTCAACGAGATGGTCTACAGTCATGCCCCGGACGTGCTGATGATCGCCGAGGAATCCACGGCATGGCCGGGCGTTTCCAGGCCGACGTACGACGGAGGGCTCGGCTTCCTGTTCAAGTGGAACATGGGGTGGATGCACGACACCCTCGAGTATATGGAAAAGGACCCCGTCCACCGGAAACACCACCAGGACCGGCTCACCTTTCCCCTCCTCTATACGTATTCCGAGCACTACATCCTGCCGCTGTCGCACGACGAGGTCGTGCACGGCAAGGGATCGCTCTGGGGGAAAATGCCCGGGGACGCCTGGCAGAAGGCGGCGAACCTGCGCCTCCTGTACGGGCACCAGATCGGGCACCCGGGGAAGAAACTGCTCTTCATGGGGTCGGAATTCGGACAGACTTCCGAATGGGACCACGACCATGCCGTCGACTGGGACGCCCTGAAAGACCCGTTGCACAAGGGCATGATGGCGTGGGTGAAGGACCTGTATACCCTGTATCGCGATCACCCGGCACTCTGGAACGACCAGCCCGGCGGATTCGAGTGGATCGATTTCAGCGACGAGGACGACAGCACCATCAGTTACATCCGGCGCACGGCGGACCGCGAACTCGTGTTTCTGTTCAATTTCACGCCGGTCCCGCGCACGAACTACCGCATCGGCATGCCCGGGAAAGGCCGCTGGCGGGAAGTGCTCAACTCCGATGCACAGATATACGGCGGAAGCGGGGTGGGAAATCTCGGAAGCGTCGATACGGATCCGGCGCCGTTTCATGGACGAAACCACTCCGTGATCGTAACCCTGCCGCCCCTTGCCGTCGCGATTCTCGAACAGGAAAAATAGATCCTCTGATCGAAGCGGTTTTAATCAGCGTGTCCTGCAGCGGAAAACATCTTGCGGGCAGATCGCGTACGATCCCGACGGTTCGCCGGAAAACGCGTCCCTGCGCGATATGAATCCTTCATTTTTTTCTTCACACGCAACGAAATAACAAACATCATGGCTCACCAACTTCCCGATCTGCCCTATGCCTTCGACGCGCTGGAACCCACCATCGACGAACGGACGATGCGCATTCATCACGGCAAGCACCATCAGGGATATGTCAACAAACTGAATGCCGCCCTGGACGGCCATGCGGCGTTGCAGGATATGTCGGTGGAAGACCTGCTGCGCGGCATCGACAGCGTGCCCGAAGCCATCCGGGGCGCGGTCCGCAACAACGGCGGCGGACACGCCAATCATACCTTGTTCTGGAGCATTATGTCGGGGAACGGCGGGGGAGCGCCTGCAGGCGATCTCGCAGCGGCCATCGACGCAGCGTTCGGTTCGCTCGATGCGTTCCAGGCAACGTTCGCTGCGGGCGCGGCGGGACGATTCGGGAGCGGATGGTCCTGGCTCGTCGTGAACGGGAACGGGGAGCTGGAAGCATACTCCACGGCCAATCAGGACAGTCCTCTCATGCAGGGACACACGCCGATTCTGGGCATCGATGTCTGGGAACACGCGTACTATCTGAACTACCAGAACGACCGCGGCGCCTATGTGAACGCCTGGTGGAACGTGGTCAACTGGGATCAGGTCGCCGGCAATTTCGACGCCGCGCGCTAACGGGTCGGCCCACATACCTTGCGCATCCGGCGGCGCCATCGAGAACGTGTCGTACAGCGTCAAGGAAATACAGTACACCATCCAGGGAGAGGGCGCCCGCACGGGGCGCCCGGCGGTCTTTCTGCGCTTCGCCGGATGCAATCTCTGGAGTGGGCGGGAAGCGGATCGGGCCACTGCGGTATGCCAGTTCTGCGACACCGACTTCGTGGGCACGGATGGCCCGGGAGGGGGACAGTTCGACACGGCATCCGGACTGGCGCGGACTGTGGCCGCCCATTGGCCTGCAGGGAAAAACGCCCGCTATGTGGTCTGTACGGGCGGCGAACCGCTCCTGCAACTGGACGAACCGCTGATTGCCGCCTTGCACAAAGAGGGATTCGAGGTGGCTATCGAAACGAACGGCACGAAAGCACCCCCCGCGGACATCGACTGGATTTGCGTCAGCCCGAAAGCCGGGGCCGAGCTGATACTGAAGGAAGGCGACGAACTGAAACTGGTGTACCCGCAGGAGAAGGCGCCGCCGGAGGATTTTACCGGTCTTCCGTTTCGGCATTTCTTCCTGCAACCTATGGACGGCCCCGATCTGGAGAAATACACAAAGCAAACCATCGCGTATTGTCTGGAGCACCCGATGTGGCGCCTTTCGCTCCAGACACACAAACTGCTGGGGATTCCGTAGGGCCTGTTAACACTATGCAGCGGCGATCTCAACCGGATTCCCCGGTATCCGTATCCGGAGAAACGCCTATGGCGCGCAGCATAGCGCGCAGATCGGAAGAGGTGAGCACGCCGCGCAAGTGCAGTGTTTTCAGGGCGGCGCGCACCTCGACCGGATTGGTAGAAACATCTCCGGCGGGAGCATCTGCCGCTGCACCCCCTTCCTGCCCCTCCTCATCAAGGACGCGTATCATCGCCTCCTGCAAAAAGGCAACCACATACTGGCACGCCCCGGGCCGGAAGGAAAAATCCAGTATTACGTCGAAGGTGGCCCGCCCGCGGTTCACCTGTAAGGTTATGTTCCGCCCGCCCATGAGTTTGCGCTTCCCCTCCACGCCGACGATATCGGCATAACGCACATCCTGGACCGGCGAAAAATCGTTGTTCTGGAAAACAAGGCGATCTGCCGTAAACACGGCCCCATCCTTCGCATTTTCCATCCACGTAGCATCGTACAGCGCCAATACTTCCGATTCGGAAACACCTTGCGCATAATCGCGGAGCGCATTGCGCACTTTTTTTCTGGGAATATCCGGCGCCACGTACAACCCGAGCCCGGGTTCATGCGGAATGAGCGTCTCCACGAGGCGTTTCATGGCAGGGTGGTCCGCACGTTTATGTTTTGAGAGAAGGCGCGTCCCAAGGTCCTCGCCCATGTGGATTTAATCAGAGATTCCTTAACAGGTCCTAAAAGAACCCGAGGGTCATGTTCAGAAGCCCTGGGGCAATGCCCAGGACAAGCAACGCCGCCGCACACGCAACCAGCACGACCCGCAAAGCCAAAGGCGTCGGGAATGCAGCGTCCATTGCAGGCGCAGTCTCCGGGATATCCTGCGGAGAGCGCATAAAAAAGACATACAGTACGCGCAGATAATAAAAAGCCGATACGACACTGGCCAGTACCCCAACCACAACCAGCCAGGTATAGCCGGCATCCACGGCAGGCGCAAACACTGCGTACTTGCCCAGAAAGCCGCCGAACGGCGGAAATCCTGCGAGACTGAACATGAAGCATCCCATCGTAACGCCAAGGAGGGGCTTGCGGAGACCCACTCCCGCCAGCGAATCGAGGGTTTGCTCCCGTCCGCCCTTACCGTCCCATTCCAGAAACGCCATCACGCCGAAAGCGCCGATATTCATCAGGGTGTACACGAGCAGGTAGTAGAGTGCGCCCGACCAGGCGGCAGCCCCTCCTGCGGTCAACCCGACCAGAATATAGCCTCCGTGCGCAATGGACGAATAGGCCAGCATACGTTTTACGTTTCCTTGCAGGACGGCAAGCAGATTGCCCAACACCATCGTGGCAAGCGCAACGGACGCAAGCAGGGGCGCCCAGCCATCTGCGGGCATAATGTCACGCAAAATCAGAATCAGGGCCCCGAATGCCGCCGCCTTCGAGGTCGTGGACATATAGCCGACCATCGTGGTCGGCGCACCCTGATACACATCGGGGGTCCACATATGAAACGGCACGGCGCCCACCTTGAAGAAGAATCCGATCAGAAGCAACGCCGCGCCGGCGCGAAACAACATGACCTGGCCGCTCGCTTCAAGGCCCGCAGCCATCTCCGGGATATACATCGTGCCGGTTGAACCGTACAGCAGGGCGATCCCGTATAGAAAAAATCCTGTGGCAAAGGCTCCCAGCAGGAAATATTTGAGGGCGCCCTCCGCGCTTCCCTCATCCCCCCGAAGCAACCCCGCCATGATATACAGCGATACGGACATCGTTTCCAGCCCGACAAAAACGGCCACCATGTTGTTCGCCGTCCCGAGCACGATCATCCCGGCGGTAGCGAGCAGAATCAGCGCATAGACTTCCCCATACTCCTGGCCCGTCCTCTTCCAGTATGCCGGAGACAGCGCCACGGTAAGCAAGCCCCCGGACAGGATCACGATATTCACGAAAGACGCGTATCCGCCCGTGCGCACCATCCCGTAGAAAGCCGTCCCTGCTTCCGCATTGAGTCGCCATAGCTCCAGGACAATCCCGATTGCGAGGACGGCGCCGGAAATCCAGGCCAGCTCGAGGATGCTTTTTCGGAAAGCATCCCAGACGACAAGAATAACCCCCACCCCCGTCACAAGCATCAGGGGCAAGGTCCTGACCATATCCCCCGGAAGGGCGTCAAAAAACCGGATCAGTTCTGTTTCCATGGTATCGGAATCATGTCATCTCCGGGCCGCGGCCGCGGAAATGCGCATATAACGCCCTCACAAACGGTCTATCTTCTTCGCCAACGCAACGTCAAAGGCAGTCACCTTACCGCCTGCATCGTGCGTATTGAGTGCAAGCGTCACCCGGTTGTACACATTGTGCAGATCCGGATGATGATCGAGCGCCTCGGCTTCAAACGCCACCCGGACGATGAACCCCATCGCCTCCCGGAAATCGCCGAACGCGACCTGCTTGACGAGCCGGTCGTTCTCGAATGTCCACCCGTCGAGCTCTTGCAAAGCCCGGGCGATTTCTTCTCTGGAAAGCGGTTCTCGGGACATAGGCAATCGGAATGTGCAGTCTCCTGAAAGACGGAGCACATGCGAATGTACTTACAGTTGGATGACCCACCCGCTGTAGAAAATGACCCAGATCACGAAATACACGGGGATCAGGATCGGCAGCGAATATTTCACGAGATAGCCGACGAAACTGGGCACATCGACGCCGCTCGACTCTGCGATGGCCTTCACCATGAAGTTCGGGGCGTTGCCGATATAGGTCATCGCACCGAAGAACACAGCCGCCACGGAAATGGCCTGCAGGAAGATCCACGAGTCGACCCCCGCCGCAAATTCCCTGACCTGCGCCGCCACGCTCACATCCAGCCCGAATTTACCCATGGCCGCCGCGAGGAAGTTCAGGTACGTCGGCGCATTGTCCAGAATACCCGAAAGGACTCCCGTAGCCCAGTAAAACATGCCCACGGAAAGCGAATCGGAGTTCTGGTGCGCAAACTCGCTGATGAGTTGAAGGGCCGGCTGCATCGTCGCAAAAATGCCGAGAAACAGCCAGCCTACTTCCCGGATAGGCTCGAACGTAAACTCGTTCTTTTTCAGGGCGGTCTTGTCGGCGAACACGAAAGCGAGCACGCATACCGAAAACATAATGAGCTCGCGGATGCCGAACGGCAAATGGACACTGCCTATATGCAATCGGGGCACCCATCCGAAAACCTGCGGATCGATGAACACGGAAAGAATGACCACCAGGACCCATATGAAGTTCTTACTGCCTACGATACCCATCAGGCCGCGGGAGGCGTCGATAGCCGGCGCTTCCTGCTTGTTGCGCGCATCGATGACGTAAAAAATACCCAACAGAAGAAGCATGGTCGGCAGCCAGATATACCAGACGTGGGTGAACGTCCAGAAAAAAGGCACGCCGCGCAGAAAACCCAGAAAGAGCGGCGGATCGCCTATAGGAGTAAGGCCGCCGCCGACATTGGCGACAAGAAAAATGAAAAAGACGATATGGTAGGGTTTCAGGCGGCCCTTGTTGAGACGCATGTAGGGCCGGATGAAGAGCATCGCCGCTCCGGTCGTGGCAATCAGGTTGGCCACAACAGAGCCCACGAACAGCAGTATGGAATTAGTCCATGGGGTACCGCGCGCATTCAGACTGAGGAAAATGCCTGAAGCGGCGATAAACAGGGAAGCGACCAGGGCAATGAAGGAAAGATACTCGGCCAGTGCATGCACCATGGGAACCGACGAGCCCAGCACGAACAGATAATAGATCACCACGATGGCGCCGAGCGCCACCGCATACTTCGGGTAATGGCGGTGCCAGTGGTGCGCATAGAAAAGCGGCCCCGTCGCAATCATGAGCAACAGCGTGATAAACGGCAGGACAAGCCATACGGGGGGCAACGGGCCATGGTGATCGTCTTCCCCGCCGGCGTGCTCCGCCGCGCCGGCATGGGCGTCGGCGGGAGCATGGTCCCCGGCTTCCTGCCCATCGTGCGCAGTCTCTTGCTCGTCGTGGGCGGCTTCCTGCTCGTCGTGGGCAGCCCCGGCGTGGTCACCAGGGACCTCGGCGTGATCGTCCGTGACCTGTTCTACGCCGGATTCCTGCGGCAGGACGGGCGGCGCCGACCATGCCGGGCCCGGTAGCAGCAGGCACGCCGCCAGTAAACCCGCTGCCGCAAGCGGCAGACAACGGAAAAACACAATGCGTTCAGGGTAGGAAACGAAAGACATGGCGTATACGATAAATCAGTTGCTTACATCCGAAAAAGCCGTTTCGGGCGTCCCGTCGGAGTGCGAACCCGTTGCCGTCTCCGAGTCGGGCGTCGGAGAAGAATACCCAAAAAAACGAGTGGCGTCTTGTGTGCCGCGGACATTCTCCGCAGCCATCCGTTTTTCGCGAATCGAATCCAGCAGAAACTGCGTGGCCGGTTCGCTTTTTTGTAAAAACCGGTTCGGAGCGAAGCCCAGCACAAACATAAGCACGACCAGCGGAACCATGAGCGCAATTTCACGGCCCGTCATATCATGCATGGTGCGGTTCGCCTCGTTGTCGAGCTCCCCGAAAAACGTCTTGTAGACCATCCACAAAAGATATACGGCCGCCAGAATGACACCGGTCGTCGCCGCGGCAATCAGCACGGGATGTCCAATCAGGTCACTCCGGAATGCCCCGAGAAGGATCATGAACTCACCCACAAAACCGTTCAGCCCCGGCAATCCCGCGGATGCGAGTACCGAAAAGATCATGAAGAACGTGAGGATGGGAACAGTCCGGGCAATCCCTCCGAAATCGTCCATTTCGCGGGTGTGGCGGCGTTCGTACAACATGCCGAGGAGCAAAAAGAGCGCTCCTGTGGACAATCCATGATTAACCATCTGAATGACGGCGCCCTGCATAGCCTCCATCGTGAACGCAAAAATACCGAGCACGACGAAACCGAGGTGGCTGATCGAAGAATAGGCCACAAGACTCTTGGCGTCGGACTGTACCCTGGAGACAAGCGCCCCGTAAATAATGCCGATGACCGCAAGGATAGCGAAAGGAAGTGCGTAATCGTACGCGGCGTTAGGGAAAAAGGGCAGACAAAAGCGCACGAGCCCGTAGGTGCCCATCTTCAGGAGTACGCCGGCAAGGATCACCGATCCGCCCGTCGGGGCCTCCACATGCGCATCCGGCAGCCAGGTATGCAAGGGAAAAATCGGCACCTTGACGGCGAACGCAAGCGCAAAAATCGGGAACAGCCAGGTTTGCAGGCCCACCGGCGTATCGAATGCCAGCAACTTGTACCAGTCCGTCGTGAAGACGCCGCCGTTCACCGCATCGCCCGCTGCATAGCCGAGATAGAGAATCCCGACCAGCATCAGCAGCGAGCCCGTCAGGGTAAACAACACGAACTTGACGGCGGCGTAGATGCGCCGGGGCCCGCCCCATATCCCGATGATGAAATACATCGGGATCAGCGTGAGTTCGAAAAAGATGTAGAACAGAAATACGTCGAATGCGCAGAAAACGCCGGTAACTCCGGTCTGAAGAATGAGCAGAAGCGTGTAATATCCCTTGCGTTGCCTGCCTATGTAATTCCAGGAAGAAAGCACGACGATGGGGCCAAGAAGCGTCGTAAGCATGACAAGCAGCAGGCTGAGCCCGTCAATGCCGACAAAGTATTTTATATCTGCGCTCTCCGGAAACCAGGTGAATGTATCGACCAACTGGGTCGTCCCGGCCAGTTCCGCGGAAGCGTCGAACGCTGCAAAAAGCACGATGGACAGCAGGAACGCGATCCCTGTCGTCCCCAGTGCGATCCACCGTACAGCGTGATCGCTGCGCGCCATAAGGGTCAGCAGTGCACCCGCAAGGGGTGCGAAAATAACAAGAGACGTGATATACGGAATCGACATGGCGCCCATGGAAATCACAGAACAAGCATGATCGCTACGACGAAAACAGCGCCCAGCAGGATTATTGTAGCATAGTGCTGCACACGGCCGGTTTGCATGCGGCGCACGAGACGACTCACCGCAGCAATCAGGTTTGCAAGACCATTTACCCCGGCATCCACCACCCGGGCGTCGAAAGCGGCGCAACCCTGCCTGGCCAACCGCAAGACGGGACGCACCACGGCGCGGTCGTAGAACGCATCCCAGAAATACTTGCCTTGCCATATCCGGTACAGGCCGCCCAGGCGCCGGGCGATGCGCTCGTCAAAAGCCAACCCGTGCACTCCATAGGCCCGCATGGCGAAACGGATGCCCGCTACGGCAATGAGCGCGCCGACGATCAGCAGCGCCCATTCAATCCAGATAAACCCGGCGCCATGTTCGACAGCGGGCGGCTCAGCTACCGGCCCGCCGTATGGCGCACCCAGCCAGTGATGAATCCAGTTGAATCGGCCGTGCCCGATTACGGCGGGCAAACCGATAAACCCGCCCAGTACGGACAACACGGCGAGGATCCACAACGGAACCGTCATGGTCCAGGGCGATTCGCTCGGCTGTATCCGGTCGGATGCAGGCCATCGCGACCTTCCCTCAAACGTGAGCATATACGACCGCATCATGTAGAACGCCGTCAGAAATGCCGTAACGATCCCGATCAACCAGACAAACCAGGCATACGCATGGCCGTCGTACCCGTACTCGAACACCCGGAAGAGGATTTCGTCCTTGGAAAAGAAGCCCGCAAGCGGGGGCAGACCCGCAATAGCAAGTGTCGCGATAAGGTACGTCAGGCCCGTGGCCGGCAAGTACCGGGAAAGCCCTCCCATAGTTCGCATATCCTGCGGATCGAACGGATGGACGAGCACCTCATCCGAATCATCATCCGTCTCCGAGAGCAAATCTTCTTCCTTCAGGTCATGCTCGACGGCATGCATCGCATGAATCACGCTTCCGGATCCCAAAAAGAGGCATCCCTTGAAAAAGGCATGCGTAACCACGTGAAAAATCGACACGAAAAAGGCCCCGACACCCGCTGCCGCAAACATGTATCCAAGCTGCGAGACCGTCGAGTAGGCCAGCACTTTCTTGATATCGTTCTGCACGGTCGCCACGGTGGCCGCCATAATGGCCGTCAGGGCGCCGACGATGGCGATAACCGCCATGACGGTCGGCGCTTCCAGCACGACGGGCGAAAAACGGGCGAGCAGGTACAGCCCGCTGGTAACCATGGTGGCCGCATGAATGAGTGCGGACACAGGGGTCGGTCCCGCCATGGCGTCCGGCAGCCAGGTAAACAGGGGTATCTGCGCGCTTTTGCCCGTTGCCCCGATGAAGAGCAACAGGACGACCCAGTTGACCACATGCTGCGGAAGCGTATCGACGGCCTGAAGCAGGCTGCCGAAATCGAGCGCGCCAACTTCCCGGTAGAGCAGAAATATGGCCAGCAGGAAGGCAAAATCGCCTATCCGGTTCATGATGAAGGCCTTGTTCGCCGCCGCGCTGTTCCTGAAATTCTCGTACCAAAATCCGATCAGCAGCCAGGAGCACAATCCGACCCCCTCCCAGCCCAGAAAGAGTACCGGCACATTGTCCGCCAGCACCAGATTCAGCATGGCGAAGATGAACAGGTTCAGATAGGCGAAGAACCGCCAGTATCCCCTGTCGCCGTGCATGTATCCGATCGAATACAGATGAATGACGCCCCCGACGCCCGTGACGACCAGGGTCATGAGCAGGGAAAGGGCATCGATGCGATAGGCGAACGAAAGCTCGAAATCGCCCGCCGACATCCAGGTGTAATAGTCGACGAGTAGAGGCTCCCCTCCATAACCGACAAAAAGATAGACGGTTATGGCGAACGGGATGGCCACCATCGCAGTAGCCAGTCCCCCGATAAGCCCCTCGTAGGGGCGCAAATCAGGCATGAACAAGCCGCTCAGGCCAATGCATACCGCTCCTATCAGCGGCAACAGGATAATAAGACCTACCAGCAGGTCCCCTTGCATATCGGATTCACCCCATCAGGAGCGTATGGGTCGTTACCTAAAACCTGAACAGGTTGAACCGGCTGAGATCGACCGTCTCTTTCTTCCGGAACAACGCAATGACGATGGCAAGCCCCACGGCAGCTTCCGCCGCCGCTACCGCCATCACGAAAAAAACCAGTACTTGCCCCGCCACATCGCCCATGGACCGGCTGAACGCCACCAGCGTGATATTGACGGCATTGAGCATCAATTCGATCGACATGAATACAACGATCGCATTGCGGCGCAGCAGTACGCCGAGCGCGCCGATCGTAAACAGGACGGCGCTTAGCGACAAATACCAGGCAAGCGTCAATTCCATATCATTTACTCGAACTTTCTCCGGGCAAGAAGCACGGCCCCGATCGTGGCCACCAACAGCAGAATGCCGATGATTTCAAGGGGCAATGCATATCTCGTCAGCAATTCCTGACCGAGCGCCGAAGCAGACCCGGAAGCAGCGTCCGGCATCGTCGGTTCGGGCAAAAGGTCCAGGCTGGCAGCCAATACGTACATCAGCTGGGCGAGTATGGCCATACCCAATACAAAGGCAACGACAAGTTTCCGGTTCAGGCTCTGCAGCTTCGGGAGCGCCGCGAGATTCAGCAGCATGATGACGAAAAGAAAGAGCACCATGATGGCCCCGGCGTACACGAGAATCTGTATCACGCCGAGAAATCGGGCGTTCATCGTGATGTACAGAGCCGCCACGCAAAACAGGTTGAGTACGAGCCAAAGCGCCCCGGAAACGGGACTTCTGGAAACGATGAGCCCGATCCCTGAAGCGATCGCCACCGCGGCGAAAAAGAAAAAGAAAAGCTGCGAAAACATGTAGTGAAATCGGAACGCGGCAGGCGAACCCGGAGCACAGTATCTACCCCTGACGGGAAAAGGTAGACAAAATGCCGCGACGGGACAAGATAATATCCCGTAAATCCCATGTGAATACGCACACGGCGTATATTGTCGCGGCATCGCCCCATTCTCTTCGGGCAGAGGCAATGTATTGCCTTTGCCTACCAAGCATTGCAAAAAGTCATGGCTAAACTCACTGTCATCGGAGCCGGAAACGTTGGAGCCACCGTTGCCGATTGCGTGGCCAGAAAGGATATAGTGAACGAAGTGGTTCTCATCGACATCGTAGAGGGCCTCCCGCAGGGAAAAGCGCTCGACATGCAGGAATCCGCGCCTGTGCATGGTTTCGACACCCGCGTCACCGGAACCAATGCGTATGAAAACACGGCCGGATCAGATATTTGCGTGATTACGGCGGGGCGGCCTCGCACGGCCGATATGTCGCGCGACGACCTGCTGGAACTGAACGCCAATATCGTCCGATCCGTTACCGAACGATTTGCGGCGGATAGCCCCGATGCCATCATTATTGTGGTTTCTAATCCCCTCGACGCCATGACATCCGTGGCGCATGCAGCCAGCGGGTTTCCTGCCCAACGGGTGATGGGTATGGCAGGCATACTGGACACGGCGCGGTACCGCACCTTCATCGCTCTGGAACTGGGTGTGTCGGTCCGTGATGTGCAGGCGCTTCTGCTTGGCGGGCATGGCGATTCGATGGTGCCGTTGCCCAGTTGCACCACCGTGGGAGGCATTCCTCTGCCCGGGTTGCTTCCCCCGGAAAAGATTCATGCGATCGTCGAGCGGACAAAAGGGGGAGGAGGCGAAATCTCCAGACTCATGGGAGCCTCGGCCTGGTATGCGCCGGGCGCCTCCGCCGCGGCTATGGTTGAATCCGTCATGAAAAATCTTTCCCGTGTACTGCCTTGCGCCGTACAACCCTCGGGGCAATACGGCCTGGCCGATCTGTTTATCGGCTTGCCGGCCCGGCTTGGACGAAACGGCGTGGAAGATATCCTTGAAGTCGGGCTCTCCGACGAGGAACAGGCTTTGCTCGACGCCTCCGCGGAACATGTGCGACGCAACCTGGATGTGCTCCGGCAAAAAGGGTTCATGTAAAGTGCGTGCCGGTTTCAAACGGAACCCTCCGGTGAACGGACGGATCAGGCGGATACAGGGAGAGACGGATTGTCTGCCCGGATAAAGTTCCCCGGGGGCCGGCGGCTTGAATCTGCAACGGATTTGCCTTATATTGGCAGGATAGGCTTGTTTTCGCCTAACAGAAACAACTATCAAGCGCCGGGGCAGCGTATTCCCCGGTAAAACCCGACAGCACAGGACGTGGCGGTATTGCAGAAAAAGATCGTAACGAAAACTTCGCGGAGCGCTGCAGGAAAACGGCAGTCGGCCCTCGCCGAAATGACGGATGAGGATTTGATGTCGCAATTCCAGGCAGGTTCCGTCGCGGCGTTCAATATTCTCGTCGAACGGTATTCGGAGCGGTTAACCCATTACCTGTACGGTTTTCTTGGGGATATGCGCCGCTGTGAAGACCTGTTGCAGGAAACCTTCCTGCGTGTGTACCGCAACCGGCACTCGTACCGCCGGATCGCCAAATTTTCGACCTGGCTCTATACGATCGCGGGTAATCTGGCGCGCTCGGAGTACCGCAAGCGCAAACGCCGCCGTCTCTACTCGATCCAGAGCGTAAACCGCGACAACGAAGAGTACGAGATGCAGTTGCCGGACGAATCGTTCGCTCCCGACAAGCATGCGGAGAGCATCATTCAGGACAAGTACATTCAGCAGGCGCTGGATGATATTCCTGCGTCGTTCCGAGAAGTGGTCGTACTGCGCGATGTGCAACAGCTCGCCTATGACGAAATCGCAGAAATTACCGGGTTGCCGATGGGCACGGTCAAAAGCCGCATCAACCGTGGCCGGACGAAGCTCCAGACACTCCTGAAGGACGTCTACCCCTTCTACGAACCGGCTACTGCCTGAGGCAAATCGGTTTCATGTTTTTCCCGACCGGCACTGTCACCCCGACAGTGCCGGTTTTTTATTAGGGCCTGCTAATACTATGCAGCAATGCTCTGTTCCGTCAGGCACGGCGTCAATCAAGGCGCGAGGAG
>VXPQ01000066.1 GCA_009839485.1 Bacteroidetes bacterium SB0662_bin_6 | reverse complement strand
ACCCCCAATCCTCTACGTCTCGGGGGCTCGGATATGTGTAAAACACACAGCCCCCCGGCCGGCCCCCCAGTTCGGGGGAGGGCCGAGCGCACGAGGGGCTGCTACCTTCCGAGCCGAGGAGGCCGCCTACCGCCTCACGCCTTCTTCAGGAAGAGCAACGGAGAGAAGCATGACCGACGGACAACAGCCGAAAGCCCGGGCAGCACAAGTCGCGGTTACGCAGGTCGCGGAGCGGATCCAAAGCGTGGAAGATCGGGCTGCGGACCTTGCAGTCGGGGCTGGCGCTCCGACGCGTCGAGCTGGGTCGTCTCCCAGGACTACCGGCCACCCGACCTCCGGCGCGCGTCGGCGGAACTCGTACCCGAACTACTCTTCGAGATTAGCGTGGGCCACCGCCGCGCCTCTCGTTAGCCTTCGAATTCGCGTAGACCACCATCACGAAGGAGGCGTCGATTGGCCACACTTCACTTCCTGAACGTACGAGAGGGCGACTGCTCGTTCATTCAGCACAACTCTGCACGCGTGACCGTGATAGATGTATGCAATGCGAAACCTGTCGACCCTGCCGAGGAAGCTGCCTTGGCTCGCGCGGCAAAATCCGAACTCGGGATCACGGGCAACTTCCAGCAAAAGAAATACCCCGTGAACCCGATAGCGTACCTAGGGGATCACGGCGTTGCTTCTGTCTTTCGCTACATTCAGACGCATCCGGACATGGATCACATGGACGGGATCGAGGCGTTCTTTGCAGAGTTCGAACCGCTCAATTTCTGGGATACGGACAACAACAAGGAGATGGCCAGCCCGTGGGATAGCGCACGGTATCGTGAAGAGGATTGGGCGTTCTACAAGACCCTCCGAGACACGAGTCCCACGGGTGGTCCCAAGCGTCTAACCCTGCTCTCGGGCGCCACAGGGAAGTACTACAACGAAGGAGACGCGGGCACCGGAGGAGGTGACGGCCTGCACATCCTCGCCCCGACGCAATCCCTCGTTGACGAAGCTAACGAGTCGTCGGGTGACTACCATGCGGCCTCCTATGTTCTTCTGTACAGGACGGGTGGAAACCGCATCGTCTTCGGTGGCGACTCACACGACGCGTCTTGGGACCATATCCTCGAGGGGCATGAGGACGATGTTACAGACATCGACCTGTTGATCGCTCCTCATCACGGCCGCAAATCTGGAAGGTCCTACGAGTTCCTGGACACCCTGAGACCTACGCTGACGTTCTTCGGAAACGCACCCCACCAGCACCTAGCGTACGGTGCGTGGAACCACCGTGGGCTGAGCAAGATCACCAACAACCAAGCGAACTGCATGGTGGTGGACGTCTCGCCATCGCCCATGGTGCTCTACGTGACCCATGAGAACTTCGCCCGCCGAGTGAACTCCGAGACGTTCTATGACCACGACAAGCGTGCTTGGTACGTTGGGCCGATCACCGATGACCTTCTGAGTTAGTCGGTGGAGGCAGCCGCTTCGGCAAGGACCGTGGTGACGAAGCGCCGTCCACTGTTCACGGCTACTTTCCTGAGCACCAAGTACTGCACGGCTAACACCGCTACCAGAAGGGCCCACGGCAACATCCCGACCCGAAGCGCCGCGCCTAGAATAGCACCCAGAGGGGCCAAGGCGAAGCTGAGATTCGCCAAATCCCGCGTCAGCAATGACGTCCGATGCGCTTGGGATATTGACGGTTGATCTTCCACCGCTTTGAAGATCCTGTACCATAACTGGTTTTGCTCGTTCGCAGGCGCAGGGAACGAACCGTACACTCTTTCGAGCGACTCCATGTCGACCCGTGGATCGGCTGGACCATGCTTGGTGAACGCCTGGCTACCCGGCAACGGGTCCCTGAGACGCCAGTAGACGAGAATGGCTTTGGCATCAGCGGATACGATCCCATCGAGAACCAGCGTGACGAGCGGCAGTACCAAACCAAGCAGTGCTTTGAGGCTAATGAGCCCTTCGAACTGCCCTAGCTGTATCGCCGTGATCATGTCCTCACCGGAGAACAGCACAAAGAAGATGAGAGCGTTCAGTGCCACGAAGCCTTGTAAATTCCGCCGATAGGTGTCTTTCAAGCTCGTCGTTGACATTGAGATGCTCGATTTTTCGGGGTTGAGTTTCTCAAAAACATACCGATCAGTCTTCGTACTCGGACACGAACTCAAGCGTAGCCAAGGGGTGGTAGCCGGGTCTCGGCAGGGCGTCATCGCTCTGGAGAAGAATGTTCTGGCCAGACGTGGATTGCACCTTCGCACCGCGGCGTCGCACCGCGTTGATCACGCGCTGGGACGGGTGTTTGGGACGACCGTCCGTAGCTGCGGAGACGATACCCCACTTGTTTGATTCTGCGCCGAAGGGGCGACCAAGGAGACGGTTCAGAATGCTAGGCCCAAGGTTACGCTTGCTACCATGATGCGGCAGTTGAAACCACCGAAAATCGGTTGATAGCTGTGCAAGCGTGAGGACGTCCAAGGCTCGTCGAAGCGCCGGAACTCCAGCGTCGGCCGTGAGCAAGATGAGCTCTTCGAGATTCAGATACAGGATCGCCGAGGAGTTATTCACGGGAGACACGGCATCCTCGTCCGGTTCTACCAACGCTTCGTCGTCCCAGGACTCCACTAACCGTCGGACGGCCGCCCTCACGCCTCGCATGAGTGTCTCCCCGAGGGAGGCGGCACGTTGGTCATCGTCGAACGAGGCCATCAAACTCGCGTAGTAATCTTCGGTCGGGCCGGCCACAATAATCTCGTTCCCCAACATCACTCCGGCGAACGGTTCTCGTACAACGACACGCTTCTCTATAGCCAACTGCTCGAGCTCATGCGCCTGCCTGAACGATTGCTGCAATCGGTCCGTAAGGCTGCGATGGGTGACGCGCCCGTCGGTGATGTAGGTGTGGATGGAGTGGGATCGAGTCCAGGGCCGGTGCATCCATAGTTCGCGCACATCCAGTGATTCGAGTAGCGGTCGAAGGCCGCCCACGTGGTCGCTGTGCGGATGTGTGCTTATCATTAGGTCGATCGTACGAGTGCCGTAGACGCGAGGGATGAAGTCCACCAAGGCTTCTCCGTCCGCCTGATAGCCGCCATCTACGACCACCACCTTCTGGTGTGGCGTACCCAGCTCTCCGAAACGGAGCGTGATCGCGTCGCCGCTCGACTGACCTTGGCCGACGGCGTGGATGTCCAGTTCGAAGCTCATGACCCGTCCAAGCTCAGGGTGGCGGCGAAAGAGGCGATGCGAGCGACTACAGAAACTCTAGTTGGTCCTGCGCGCGGCTGCGTTCGCCCAACGAGGCCAACGCCCCCTCATCGGCACCTACCTCTCGAGCGACCGCGAGCAAATCTAGGCGACTGAGTAGCCCCACCGTGATCGGTCGCTTGGAGTCCCAGAACGTGAAGGCGCCCAGCAACTCCTGGGCAGGTTCAGAACGCAGCAAGTCATGTACGCAATCCGCTTCGGCCCTCGACCCGCAGGGCAGGAAGTAGCAGGTGTCGTCCAGGACAATTGGCTTGCCCTCGAAGGAGCCGACCGTGCGGAAGTCGAGCTTCTTGTAGAACCCGGAAATGGCCACTCGCCAAGGTGCAAACGTGTAGGGTCCGACGCCGAAAACCGAGAAGCGAGCTCGGTTTTGATAGATCGTGCTACCGCGGCGGTCGAGGCGGTCTCCATGCGCGCAGAGATACTTCCAGGTCTGGGGAGCCTCCGATTCGATGAGGCTAGTGTCATCGCCGATCGCCGATTGAGTTATCAGCATCCACCGGGTTGGTTCCGCCACGGCACCGTTAGCTACCTCAGAACTCTTCAGCATCGGGAACAGGAACCGAGGCTCAAGCTGCACTTCCTCTTGGAAGCCATTCAGATAGGAATCCGGACCGGATCGGCGCAGTTCCATGACCTTCGAGCAATCGTGCTTCACACCTGAGCGCCACCGGTATCGCTGCAGCCCGCTTAGGTGCTTCCACCTTTCGTAGAGCTCCAAATCCGCCACGAGCTCTCCATCCCGGAACCCGAATCGCGACGACGGAGCGGCAGCCTCAAGGGAATCGTAGACCGCACACTCCACCTCTCCGCGCTGGAGTGAACCCGAAACCGAGAACAGGCAGGCGTCGACCGATGCTCCGAAGTGTTTGTCGGCGTCGATACGACGCACCTCCGCATTCCGGAGCCGGTATCCATGGCTCCACACATGGCGTAGGACCCGGCGAACCACCGCAACCTTGCACAGGATTGCGAGGCTCGCTTCCCGTCCTTCGATCCACTCCAAGGCGCGGAGGAGCATCCACTCCGAAATGTCGAAGTTTCCCTTGCCAGTAAGGGCGTCGAGTCCGCGGTGACCTTGGAAGTTCATCTTCTTGGGAAGATTCGAGCTTCCGAGACGCGTGAGGTCTGCGCTCGTCACCCACGGTGGATTCCCGAGCACGAGTATTGGCTTAGGTAGTCCCTTGAGTACTTCGTCCCAGTCTGTCTGGAAAAAATCGGCCTGGCGTACCTGAGCATCCGCACCCGGGTGGGCCCCGAGGAGGAGACTCCTGGCCCTGGCCACGTGCTGAGGATTGATGTCTAGGCCGACCAGCCGTCGCGCCGACGGGAACGCTCGAATCGCAGCATCGAGAAAGCTCCCTGTGCCGCATGTGGGCTCAAGCACGCTAGCCGGACGAAAGCCACGGTCAGCCAGAAGGGCACACACGCGGTTTGCCAGTGACGGCGGCGTCTGAAAGTCACCGAACTCAGCCTGGATTCTGGTCTTGGAAGCCAGGGGTCACCTCACTCGAACGATGCCATCGACAGCGCCCGCTTCGGTGATGGCGCGACTGTACTGCAGCCTCCATTGCAGGGCGTTCGAGATCGTCAGGTATCCTATGCCGGGGGGATTCGCGAGGACTTCTTCGGCGAGACGGGTCGCCACGATGTCCTCCACCGGAAGCATCCGCTCCGAGAAGAAGCCGAGGAGGTCATCCACGTTTCCGCTGTTCTCAACGATTTGGCGGATGCCCGTGGTGGTCTGGTAGTCCGCGGTACGCTCGGCCGCCACGTAAATCGTGTGAAGGATGTTGAGCCGGGCGGTGCGCGTCTCGTCATCGTCCGTCTTGTCGTAGACGAAGACGAGCAGTGAGTAGCCAAGGCCATACAGCTTCTGGCGGGCAGACTCGTAGGGACAGGATGATTGGGGTCGTTTGTGACTCGTGACCTTGAGGTCCACACCGAGCTCCGGGAAGTCGATTCCTTTCGCTGAACTTCCCGCTTCGTAGACGTACCTGTGGTGGAGGTCCTCCTGAAACTTCTGTTCCAGGTAGGTCCCTACCGCCTTGCCGTCCGTTACTCCGAACAACGACGGTTCTCGGTGCTTTGACTCCGCCTCGGCAAAGGCGCCGGCCTCTAGGCAGAGCAGATCAACGGTCAATTCAGGCTTGCTCAGAACAACCTCCCCTGTTGGGCCTTCTCCAGGTGTTGGGCCTTCTCGATGCGCAGCATTTCGGCTTGTGTCGACGAGACGTCCAGAACCCGCCCACCACCATATTGGCTCTTGGCGGAGGGCATAAGGAAGGGGCGGCTGGCTTGGCTCTTTCCTAGGGGGCTCCGGGGGCCCTCTTACGCCTCCCCCTGCTCCTCCCTCCAACGCGCGCGGATCATTTCCGCATCGCGCTCAATCATCGCCTCCGCCTCGAACCACTCCGCATCGGAAACCGTGCCACGTCCACCGGAGCGGCGAACGGATCCCCGGCCCCCGGTCGCGGCGAACAGAATCGCCCATGGCCACCAACCGGCGACGACCGCGATCGCGAGCCTGAGAACTGCAAGCATCGGTTTCCCTTGTCCCGGTCCTCTGCATCTCCCTACGCCCAATCGAACGGTTTCGTTCCTTCGGGCGCAACAACATGTAAGGGTCCTCGAAGGCGATCTCCAACGGATCCCCTGCGGAAAGGAGGCCTCTTGAACGACATAGGCAAACGCTCGAGCTGTGTCAGGGCTCCAGTTCTTGGGTGATCCAACGCGACTGCGCCTCGAACACCGATGCGCCGCCCTTGGTGGCCACGACGCGCTCCGGGAACATCCCGACCGGGGCCACCGCCCACCATCCGTAGCCGGAGTGCGCGAGGCGCCGCCCGCCGCCCG
>VXPQ01000065.1 GCA_009839485.1 Bacteroidetes bacterium SB0662_bin_6 | reverse complement strand
GTTTGAGCACGACCGGGGAGACCAGCTCGATGGAGAGGTCCATCTCTCCGTTCTCGCCCGTCGCCTGGCCGCCGCCCGGCGAAAGCGTCATGCGGCCTCCGTGGTACGGACCCGATACGTAGGTCGATATGCCGTCGGTCATCGGATCGAGCGACACCTCCGTATCGGCCGACTGCACCCCGAAACGCAGGGGCGAGGCGCTTACCGTTACGCCAAGCGCCGGCAGATAGGAAGAGTCCGGATCGGACGAAAAAGCAAGCGGAGGCGAAACAGGCTCGGGTTCGGGCGTCTGTATCCTGTTCAGGACAGTCACCGCAACCTCCGCGGCGCCGTCTTCTGCGTTCTCCGCGCTGACTGTAAGCAGGTATTCGTACGTTGTCGTCTCATCCACTTCTTCGGGAACCGAAAACGTCGGCGAGGCAACGTCCGTCGCGCTCAGTAGCCCCGTATCCTGCGTATCGCCCCGGGCCGTCCAGGCGTATGTGTACTGTGGGTTGTCCCCCGGCGCGCCCGACGCCTCGCAATCGAACGCAATGTCGTCCGATCCTTCGTACACCGAACCGGGATCCGCGCACGTCACCGCAAGTGCAGGCTTGTTCAACACGGTCACCGCAACCTCCGCGGCGCCGTCTTCCGCGTTTTCCGCGCTGACCGTAAGCAGGTATTCGTACGTCGTCGTCTCATCCACTTCTTCGGGAACCGAAAACGTCGGCGAGGCAACGTCCGAAGCGCTCAGAAGTGACGTGTCCTGCGTATCGTCCCGGGCCGTCCAGGCGTATGAGTAGTCCGAACCCGCAGGCGCCCCCGACGCCGTGCAGTCGAACGCGACGTCTGCCGTGCCTTCGTACACCGAACCGGGATCTGCGCATGTCACCGCAAGCGCAGGCTTGTTCAACACCGTTACCGTGACCTCCGCAACCCCGTCCTTTATATTTTCTGCACTGGCCGTCAGAAGGTATTCGTACGTCGTCGTTTCGTCCACTTCATCCGGCACATGGAAGGTCGGCGAAGGAATGTCCGTGGCATTCAGGAGATCCGTGTTCGCCGTATTTCCTCGAGCCGTCCATGCGTACGAGTAGTCCGAACCCGCAGGCGCGTCCGACGCCTCGCAATCGAACGCAATGTCGTCCGTGCCTTCGTATACCGAACCGGGGTCTGCACATGTCACTGCAAGCGCAGGCATGTTCAACACGGTCACCGCTACCTCAACTGTCCCGTCTTCTGCATTCTCCGCGCTGACCGTAAGCAGGTATTCGTACGTCGTCGTCGCGTCCACCTCCTCGGGCACGTAGAACGTGGGGGAAGCTATGTCCGTCGCGTTCAAAAGCCCCGTATCCTGCGCATCGCCCCGGGCCGTCCAGGTGTATTCGTAATCGGAACCCGCAGGCGCGCCCGACGCCTCGCAATCGAGAGCGAAATCTTCCGATCCCTCGTACACCGAACCCGGATCCTCGCACGACACCGCAAGCGCGCTGCGATTCAGCACGGTAACGGTCACCCAGGCCTTCGCGTCCTCCGCATTCGCCGCACTGACCGTCAAAAGGTACTCGTACCGCGTCGTCGAGGCCACGTTGTCCGGCACCGAAAACGTCGGGGTCGGGCCGTCCGTGCCGGCTATCAAAAGCGACGTATCCTGCGTATCGCCACGAGCTGTCCAGACGTACGCGTAATTGGAACCCGCTGGAGCGCCCGATGCCTCGCAGTCCAAAGCAAAATCTTCCGATCCCTCATAGACGGAAAGCGGCGATGCGCATACCACACGCAACGCTCCCGAATTCAGCACCGTCACCGTAACTGCCGCCGAACCGTTTTGCGCATTCGCCGCGCTTGCCGTCAACAGGTACTCGTACGTCGTCGTAGAGGCCACGTTGTCCGGCACCGAAAACGTCGGGGTCGGGCCGTCCGTACCGGCTATCAAAAGCGACGTATTCTGCGTATTGCCCCGAGCCGTCCATGCGTAGTCGTAGCTCGAGCCCGCAGGGGCCCCCGACGCCGAACAGTCCAGCGCGAAGTTTGCCGATCCTTCGTACACGGGAACAGGATCCGTACAGACGACAGCGAGCGCCCCGCGGTTCAGCACGGTCACCGTAACCTCCGCCGAAGCGTCTTGCGCATTCGCCGCGCTCGCCGTCAACAAGTACTCGTATGTCGTCGTCGAAGCCACGTCGTCGGGGACAAGGAACACCGGCGCAACAATGTCCGAAGCGCTCAGAAGCGCCGTGTCCGGCGTGTCGCCCCGAGCCGTCCAGACGTACGCGTAATCGGAACCCGCGGGAGCGCCCGACGCCAGACAGTCCAGCGCAAAATCCGGAGAACCTTCATACGCCGGGGCGGGAGGCGTGCATATCAGCGACAGCGGCTCCTTGTTCAACACGGTCACCGTTACCTCCGCCGTCGCGTCTTCCACCGTTTCTTCGCTCGCGGTCAACAGGTACTCGTACGTCTCGTTTGCATCCACCTCGTCCGGAACGTGGAACGTCGGCGAAGCAATGTCCGACGCGCTGAGCAGCGACGTATCCTGCGTATCGCCCCGGGCCGTCCATGCGTACGCATAATCGACGCCCCCCGTATCCCCTGAAACGGAACAGTCCAGGGTGAAGTCTTCCGAGCCCTCGTACGTCAATGGAATCGGTGTGCAAACGAGCACGATCAAGCCAAGTTCAAGCACCTTCACGGTTACCTCCGCCGTACCGTCTTTCGCATTCTCCGCGCTCGCCGTAAGCAGGTATTCGTACGTCTCCTCTTCGTCTACCGCGTCCGGAACGGCGAACGTCGGCGCGGGGCCGTCCGTACCCGCTATAAGCAACGACGTATCCTGCGTATCGCCCCGGGCCGTCCACGCATAGGCGATCTCCGAACCCGTAGGAGCCCCGGAAGCCGTGCAGTCCAATGCGAAATCTTCCGAGCCCTCGTACGCCGGGGAAGGTGTTGCGCAGGCCACATTCAGCGGTTTCTTGTCGAGCACCGTCACCGTCATGTCGAACGACGCGGCTTCCGCATTCTCGGCGGTTACCGTCAGCGTATATTCGTAGTCCGTGTCCGCATCCACATTCTCCGGCACGGCGAACGTCGGCGAAGCAATGTCCGACGCGCTGAGCAGCGACGTATCCTGCGTGTCGCCCCGGGCCGTCCACGCGTAATCGTACGTGGAACCCGAAGGCGCCCCGGAAGCCTCTTCGCAGTCCAGAACGAAGTCCGGCGAGCCTTCGTACGCCGGAACGGGATCCGTACACACCAGCGCGATCAGGGGCTTGTTCAGCACGGTCACCGTCACCTCCGCCTCTGCAGACTCCGCATTCTCGGCGTTTACCGTCAGCGTGTATTCGTAGTCCGTGTCCGCATCCACATTCTCCGGCACGGCGAACGTCGGATCCTTGACCGTCGTACTGCTCAACTTATTCGTGTTCTGCGTATCGCCGCGGGCCTTCCACGCGTATGCGATCGTGGAACCCGGAGGTTCGCCCGAGGCCGAACAGTCCAGAGCGAAGTCCGGCGAGCCTTCGTACGCCGGAACGGGAGGCGTGCACACCACCGTCAGCGGCGCCTTGTTCCACACCGTCACCGCCACCTCCTCCGTGGCCTCTTCCGCTCCATGCGCAGTGACGGTCAGAAGGTACCGGTACGTCGTCGTTGCGGCTATGTCGTCAGGTACAAGAAACGTCGGCGAAGCAATGTCCGCCCGGCTCAGAAGCGCCGTGTCCGGCGTGTCGCCAGAGGCCGTCCAGACGTATTCGTAGGCGGAACCCGCAGGCGCGCCCGAAGCCGAGCAGTCCAGAGCGAAGTCCGCCGCTCCCTCGTACACCGGATCGGGAGGCGTACATACCAGGGTCAGCGGCGCCTTGTTCAGCACCGTCACTGTCACATTTGCCGAGTCAGGCTCCGCATTCTCGGCGGTTACCGTCAGCATGTACTCGTACGTCTCTTCCGCGGCCACTTCATCGGGCACGTCGAACGTCGGATCCTCGATCGTCGTACTGCTCAACCTGCCCGTATCCGGCGTGTCGCCGCGAGCCTTCCACTCGTAGGCGATCGTGGAACCCGGAGGTTCGCCCGAGGCCGAACAGTCCAGAGCGAAGTCCGGTGCCCCCTCGTACACCGGAGAAGGCATTGTGCACGCCACATCCAGCGGTTCCCTGTCGAGCACCTGCACCGTAACGTCGACGGAGGCGGATTCCACCGGATTCGTCGCAGAAACCGTCAGCGTGTACTCGTACGTCTCGTTCGCGGCCACCTCATCGGGCACGTCGAACGTCGGCTTCGCAATGGTCGTACTGCTCAACCTGCCCGGAACCTCGGTACCGTCGCGACCCGTCCAGACGTAGTTGAACGCGGGACCCGAAGGAGCGCGCGACGCCGTGCAATTCATGTCTACGTCCGCCTGGCCTTCGTACACCGTAACAGGAGACTCGCACACCAGCTTCAGCGGCCGCTTGTTGCGTACCGGCACAGTATAATCCCGCCAATATTTCGCCCAGAACACGCCTCCTACCGCATTCGGAGCCGAGATTTCAAGCCTGTAACTATAGTCCGTGTTTTGATCCACTTCATTCGGGACAGAGAACCAGGGCCGGAGTACGTTTGCATCGCTCAATTGATTAATAGCTTCCGCCGGCGTACCGCTGCGCACCGTCCATTTGAACGTGTAATCCAGGTCCGGGGGGATGAGGGGAAAGAAGTAGGCGTCGATGTACGAACTGGAACATCCTAACTGTACACGATCCCCGGACCCTTCCCAAACGGGATCATATCTTGTATGACCGCCGGCGGAGACACCGCAGTGGTAGATAGTCGGCTTATTTAAAACGTTCACCGTAACGTCGGCGCGAGCCTCGCCCGCGCCTGCCGACACCGTTAACGTATATTCGTATCGCTCATTACTGCTCACACTTCCCGGCACGTCGAACGTCGGAGCAAGAATGCCCGGATCGCTTAATCTGTTCGTATTCGCCGTGCCGCCTCGAGCCGCCCATGCATAGGTCAGATCCACCCCATCAGGCGCGTCCGCAACCGAACAGGACAGGGGAAAATCGTTCGCTCCCTCGTACACCGAGTAGAGAGCGGTGCAGTTGACGTCGAACGGCTTCGCCGTGTCATATACCCGCACTTCGACCCGCGTCGATCTGGTAACCCACTCCAGCTCAAGGGGGTCGGGTCGCAACGACGGAATACAATAACGGACCTTGACCTCATAGTCGTAGATCATTAATTCCCGGCCTGCCGCCAGGGAATCCGGGACATAGAATATGGGATTGCGCGCCGTTGTGGAACTCAAACGCTCTTTGTGGTTGCCGGGAAACGTTGCATTGGGACTGTTCGACCAGCGCCAGGTATCCTGCACATCGTTCTGGTCGTGCGCATCGTAAAAATCTATCTCGCATGTGATTTGAAAATCCGGATCGCCTGTATACACGGAATAATCTCCGCAATCCAGGCTGGGCGGCAATGCGGCGATATCTTTCGTAGCCTGCGCGCTTTTCTCTTCGGGCATCACCCTGACCGTCACCCTTCTTCTTGCCATCCGCGGCGCGCCCGAAGCCGATGTCGTCATGCTCGCGATGTAGTGGTACTCGGCGCCCGCGCTGCCCGGCGGCGCCGTAAACAAGGGCGACGAAAGGTCCGTTGCGGCAAGAGGCGCTGTGCTCGTGCCCCACAGACCCTCCCACTCCCACAACACCGACGCAGCCTCCTCGTCGTAGTCCATGCGAAACGATAGCGGATCCACCCCCTCGCAGTCGAGCGCAACCGTCTCGCCCTCCTGCACCACCACTTCCAGGGGACAATACACGCCCGGACGATGGCTCGACACATACACCTCCACCTCCTCATGCGACGACAAACCCGTCGCCCGGGAGGTCGCCGTCAAACGGTACCGGTAACGCAGCGTCGTCTCTCCCGAAT
>VXPQ01000064.1 GCA_009839485.1 Bacteroidetes bacterium SB0662_bin_6 | reverse complement strand
TCTTCGCGGTGCTGACGACGATCGTGGCGTTCCTTCCGCTGCTCTTCATACCCGCGGGGTTCGGAGAGGTGTGGAAGGCGCTGCCGATCGTCGCCATCGCCACGCTGCTCTTTTCGCTGGTCGAATCGCTGCTCGTGCTGCCCAACCATCTATCCCATCATCTGCACGGCCCGGATTGGGCGCCCGGTACGGGCATTGAACGATTCGTCGCCCGGATCCAGACTCGGGTCGATTCCGGGTTGCACCGCTTTGTCCAGGGGCCGCTGGATCGCGGAATCCAGTTCGCGACGGACTGCCCCGGGGTGACGGTTTCGGGGGCCGTGGCGCTGCTCGTCCTGAGCGTTTCCCTGCTTCCGGCCGGCATCGTTCCGACCACCTTCGCAACCAAGGTCGAAGGCGACTTCGCGATCGCCACCCTCGAGATGCCGGACGGAACGACCGCGCCGCAGACGTACGCAGTGGCGCAACATCTGGAAGCGGCCGGTCGCCGGGCCGTGGAGCGGCTTTCCGAAAGCCGGCCCGCCGACGCGCCTCCGTTGTTGTCCGGCGTTACGGTCGTCGTCGGTCAGCGGTCGCGGCTCGAAACCGGAGGTCTCAACCCCTCGCCCACCCTGAACCCGGAAGCCAATGTCGCCACCATCGAGTTCAAGCTCCTGAGCGCGCAGGAGCGGCGCATCACTTCGGGAGACGTCGTGCAGGCGTGGCGCGAGGAGGTGGGGGACCTGCCGCAGGCGCGCGCGGTCACCTTCATCAGCGAGATCTACACCCTGGGCAACCCGGTCGAGGCTGCGCTCTCCCATCCAGACCCGGAACGCCTGATCGCGATCGCAGATTCCACCGTCGCCGACCTCGGCGGAGTCGGAGGCGTCTTCGACATACGCTCGGACCACACCCCCGGTATCCCGGAAGTTCAGGTGGGACTGCTTCCCGAAGCGCGCACCCTCGGCCTCACGCTTGATGATCTTGCCTGGCAGACGCGAGCGGCCTTCTTTGGCGTCGAGGCCGTGCGGGTGCAGCGGGGACGTGACGAGGTGCGGGTTTACGTGCGGCTACCCGAGGAGCAGCGGAACGCAATTACCGACGTCGAGAGTTACCGGTTCCGCACACCAACCGGCGCCGACGTGCCGGTCAGCCGGGTGGCCGCGCTGAGTTCGGGGATGTCGCCGCCGTCCATCCGGCGCCAGGACGGCCGGCGCATTGTCACGGTTACCGCTGATGTCGATCCGAGTGTAGTTTCCGCCGCGACCGCCAATGACATTCTGGAGAACACCATCCTGGCGGGGCTCATCGCCGAGAACCCGGAACTGATGTACACCTTCGGAGGGGAACAGCAGCAGCAACTCGACTCGCTGGGGGGTCTCTATCGCGGATTCGTGATCGCGCTGCTCCTGATCTTCGCGCTGCTGGCCATTCCCCTGCGCTCCTATACCAAGCCGTTCATCGTCATGGCCATCATCCCGTTCGGGTTCATCGGCGTGATCCTGGGTCACTGGATGCTGGGGGTTGCCGTCAGCGCGGAGTCCTTCGTCGGGATCTTCGGGCTCGCCGGCGTGGTCGTCAACGACTCCCTGGTGATGATCGATTTCACCGACCAGAAGCTTCGGGACGGAATCCCGGTGCGAACCGCGATCATCGAGGGCGCGAAGGGACGTTTTCGCCCGATCATGCTGACTTCGCTGACGACCTTCCTGGGCTTCACCCCCCTGATTCTCGAGGACGCGATTCAGGCGCAGTTCTTTGTTCCCTTCTCCGCCTCGATCGGCTGCGGCATCCTCTTCACCACGGTGCTCATCATGTTTCTGGTGCCCGCGCTTTCCTCGATCCATCTGCGCCTCACGTCGGCCCGGCGAGAACTGGCCGCCGAAGGTTCCGTTTGACGGCCGTTCGAGCCGAAAGCCTCCAGGCGTCTCGGGGCCGCTGCTAACCCGAAAGAGGCCGGCGCGCCACGAAACAGTAGAGCGGCGTGAAGATCCCGGCGCTGCCCCCGGCAACATAGGCGTTTGCGGTCCGATCCAATAGTCCAACGACCTCCGCCGAGCCCTTCGGGAACACACCGAGAAATTCCGCCATCCTGGATCCCCACCTCACCGCCTTGCGGCCTATCGGAATCCGGCGGAAAGTGTTGCCGAGCAGTCCGCGCCGGGTCTCCATAGGTTGATACCACGGCGTGACCGGACCGTGCTGGTCGCCGGCGAGGTCCGCACCCTCCATGACTTCGAATCCCACGGTTTCGAGCGCCCTATTCACCTCCCCAAACGTCGCGATTTCCTTGAGCGCGATGCCGTGCATGAGCTCCCGCTTGATGGCGTGATGCCGATCGTCACCGGGATCGAACATGTCGGTCATGCACATTTCCTGGCCCCAGAGGAGAGCTCCGGGTTTCAGGACCCGGTAGATTTCGGCGAACGCGCCGACCTTGTCGGCCGCATGGCAGGTCGATTCGATCGCGTAGCCACGGTCGAAGGTCTTGTCCGCGATAGTGTTCATGTCCATGAAGCTGGACACCAGGCAGTCGGTCATGTCATCAAGCCCCGCAGCGGCGTTCAGCCGGTTGGCGTTGTTGCACTGGACTTCACTGCTGTTGATCCCGACAACCCTGACGCCGGCCTCGCGGGCGACGCGGCGCATCGGACCGCCGATCCCGCAGCCGATGTCAACTACCGTCATGCCCGGGCGCAGTTGGAGCTTGGAGATCATGAGTCGCTGGTGCCGGATCTTGGAGTCCTCCAGGCTCTCGTCAGGCAACAGCGGCGCGAAGTGCAGGGATTCTCCCCAACCCAGGACCATGAACTCGCTACAAAGGTCGTAGTACTCCTTGACGGTCCGCGTGTGGTCGTAGCCCGCTTCGGAATCCTCTTGGGATGCCCTGTCGGTCCATCCTTCGAAGTCCTGCACGCGGCGGGCGACGATCGACCCGTCGAAAGCGGCCTTCAGCGCATTGGATAGTTCGCGGAGTTGTCTGGCGGGCCTCATAGCGGGTTCTCCGGAAATTATAACCTTAAGTGTATCTCCGATTCTGGGGTTCGGGGGGATATTCCACCTTTTTACCCAATAGGATTCGGCGTGTTGCCTCGGCAATGGTTAGCCCGCCATATCGCGGATTCGCCGAAATCGTACGTTCCGCTTCCTTGACGGTCTTCGGGATTTTTGGCTTTTTAGGCATTGGTTAGGGAACTATATAATTCCCATATTAAGCCGTATCACCTTTTCATGGCGCAAAAAGAGCATGCGAAATTCGATCACCATTATTGTATTTGCGGCGCTTGTTGCATGGTGCGTACCCGTTCAGGCACAGTCAACCAGGCAGTTATTGCTCGAAGGCAAGGAGATGCTGGCAGATGGAGCCAATCATGACGATCAGGACAAACTCCTGAAGGTCCGTGCGCTTTTCGAGCAGGCCATCGATGACGACAGTCTGGCCATATTCGCCCATTACTATGCTGCGTCGGCGGCAAGCGAATTGGCCAACATTCTGCATGCACTGGATGGCTCGAACCGCAATCGCGAAATCCTGGAATACGTCAACTACGCCATCGACCATCTTGAGGCCGCGACCGATCGGGACGAAACTTTTGCCGAAGGCTGGTTAATGCTTTCCGCCGCATACGGCCAGAAGATGACGGTGCGCCCCTTGCAAGCCGTAACCCTGGGACGCAAGTTCAACAGGGCTATGTCCAGGGCCCGGGAACTCGCACCCGATAATCCGAGGGTTGTGTTATTGAGGGCTATCACTGCCTATAATCTCCCGCGCATTGTGGGAGGGAACAAGGACCGCGCACTCGAGGGGCTGTACAGAGCGGCTCGCCTCTTCGAGGAAGAAGTGGTGGAAGACCCTGTGTTGCCGTCATGGGGTCACGAGGATACGTATGCGCGGCTCGGGATTGTCTTTATGGACCGGGGCAATCTGGAGGAGGCCCGGACGGCCCTCGAGCGGGCGCTTGAGATAAACCCCGAGTTCGGATGGGTGAAGCACTCGCTGCTCCCGTCCCTCGAAGAGATGGAGACCGCTTCGGTCGCAAATTAGTCCGGACGGGCAGATGCCAGGGGTGAGTTGATTCTGTAAGGCAGCTTGCGGGGCAGCGGTCACAGGATCAAGGGAGAGGAGTTTCGGTCTTTAATCCATCGCGCAAGCCTGTAAATTATTATTCCGATACTGCTTGACAAATCAGGATATGTATAGTATTTTTTACACTGTGTCAGCTATATTAGTCATTACATCGAATTGGGAGACTCCATGGATACGTCCTTCGAGGAGAAAAGCGTCTGGATTCAACTCGCCAGTCTCGTCGTCGGCTTAGGCGGCTACCTGGTTGTCGCCGGCCTCATGCTGTCGAACGGTGTCAGTGCCTTGCCGCCCTTCGTGCCGATCTTCGCCGTGGCGATCGTCCTCATCGTGGCCGTCAATATCGCAGGACATGTCGTCGCGGCGATCACCAGCCGGTCAGACGAGGCCGACGAGCGCGATCGGCTCATCGGCTGGCGTGCAGAGAGCGGGTCGTCGTGGATTCTGGGCATCGGAGTCATTGGCGCGATCATGGCGCTGATCCTGTCGGTCGGCGGCGTCTGGGTGGCGCACCTGCTCCTCATCTCGCTGTTCGGTTCAGAGGTGGCGAAGGACGTGTTGCAAATCGTCTATTACCGCCGGGGGATCTGAACGTGGCTCAGTCGGGGACGAGCATCCGTAATCAGATCCGGACCCTGCGGTTCCACCACGGCGAGATGACGCAGCAGCAACTCGCCGACCAGGTCGGTGTCACCAGGCAGACGGTCAATGCGATCGAGGGTGGCAAGTACTCGCCGTCGCTTGAGGTCGCGTTCCGGATCGCCCATGTGTTCGGTAAGCCGCTCGAAGAAGTGTTTCAGTTCGTTGCCGCGTCCGGGCGACGGGGACGAACTCGTGAGGCCGCAGGAAGTTGACGCGGCATTTGACAGCGGAATGTCAAGCCCATAACTCATTATTCCGTATATTAGTCATAAGTTTTTTAAAAACAGTAACTTATAAAAAATAATTTCCATTGTTTCACGTGAAACATCATCCCAATTCTCCAATCGCGGCCCGCACAAATCCCCCTGCTTTCTCAAGCCGACCGGCCGCCTCCTCCGCATCCACCCCGGCAAGGTGCATGACCAGCGCCGTCTTTACATGCCCCCCGGCGCGATCCAGTAATTCCGCGGCTTCGGCATAAGACACACTTGTCACCGTCATTACGGTGCGTTTGGATCGCTCGACCAGCTTCGCGTTGGTCATTTGCAGATCCACCATCATATTCTCGTATACTTTGCCGAGGCGAATCATCGAGGCGGTCGTGAGCATATTGAGCACCAGTTTCTGCGCCGTTCCGGATTTCATGCGCGTCGAACCCATGATTACTTCGGGGCCGACCACCGGGCAGATAGCCACATCCACCTCCAGATTGAAGTGCTGGCGCGGATTGCAGGTAACGTAGATTGTTTTACAGCCGATGGAGCGGGCATGCCGGATCGCGCCCACCACAAAAGGGGTTCGCCGGCTCGCCGCGATTCCGCATACGACATCGGGCGGATGCACGCCGGCTTCGATCAATGCGTCCACGCCGTTGGACTCGAGGTCCTCGGCGCCTTCCTGCGAACGAAAAACCGCCGCAGGCCCCCCCGCAATGATGCCCTGCACCATCTCGGGATCGCTCCCGAAAGTAGGCGGACATTCCGAAGCATCCACGATCCCAAGGCGCCCGCTCGTTCCTGCACCTGCATAAAACAGCCGTCCGCCCTGCTTGAAGGCATCCACAATCAGCTCGACGGCCTCTGCGATGTACGGAATTTCCGTGCACACGGCTTCGGGGACCTTGCGATCCTCTGTATGGATGATCTCCAGGATTTCGGGCACGGATGCCAGATCGATGTTCCGGGACTTGGGATTGCGCTGCTCCGTGGCCAAGTGCTCGAGTTCCGAGAAAAGGGGAGGCGGTTCGGTTTGTGGCATACGATCCGGTTGGAATTACAGAAGTTGGTGACCGAGGCCCCTCTTTGGGGCGCAGATCCGTCGAGTGCGGCGCCCCCGAACGAAATCGTCGCAGCCGACGTACATATGCTGCGATGTTATGAGCAGGCCATGTATCTCAAGTCGATTCGCCTTACGGATTTCCGCGTGCACGAGCGTACCGAATGTACGTTTGCCCCATCGGTGAATCTCCTGTATGGCCCCAATGGGGCGGGGAAGACGAATGTGCTGGATGCAATTCATTATGCCTGCCTGTCAAAGGGCTTCGTCACATCGGGCGACCGGTATATTGTACGGCGCGGCGCGAAACATACCGAAGTGGAAGGCTTGTTCGTGAGCGATGGCGGCCGGGAACGGCGTGTCCGCATGGCGTATGTACCGGGAGAGGGGAAGCGGATGTTCATGAACGGGGTTGCACAGGAACGGGTGTCCTCCATGGTAGGGCAATTGCCGGTGGTCGCGTGCGCTCCGCAGGATTATGCCCTGACCTCCGGGGGGCCTGATAACCGCCGCCGTTTCGTGGATAATCTTCTTTGTCAGGCTACCCCGTTGTATCTCGACGGCCTGCTCAGGTTTCGGCGGGTGCTGAAGCAGCGCAACCGCTACCTCGCCGGCATGAAAGAAGGCGGGTCCATGGATAATACGCCGGCCATACTTTCTTCCTGGGACGAACAACTGGTAACATTCGGAAGCCGGATTGTGCAGGCCCGGCAGGGCTTTACGGATGCGTTTGCAGACTATCTGCATCAGGCCTACGAGGCCATCGAGTCCGTGGCGGAAAAGCCGACCATGGAGTACCATGCCAATCTGCGTCTTTCCGCGGCGGCGCCTCTTGAAACAATCCAGGCAGCCTACCGGGACAAACTGGCCGCTGTCTTCGAGGACGAATGCCGCCGGGGAACCACGCTCGCCGGGCCGCATCTCGACGATCTGGCGTTTCGTCTGGATGATATGCTGGTCCGCCGGTACGCTTCGCAAGGGCAGCACCGCACGTTCGGCATGGCCCTGAAACTGGCCATGTACGCTTTTTTGCAGGAGCGCACCGGGGAGCGCCCTATCCTGCTCCTCGACGACGTATTTGAACACCTCGATGCTTCCCGGTCGAAAGCCTTTCTCGATCTGCTTCAATCCGACCGTATCGGACAAACGATCATTTCCGCTACGGATCGGCGACCTTTCGATGGGCTTGTTCCTTTCGACGAGGGGCAACACCGGGCCCTTTTCGTTGAGGACGGTCAGGTTCGCCCGCTGGCCTCTGCTGAATCAGGCGCGTAGTCGCCGCCGTCGAACCGTCGAAAGATATGCGCCTCCAATGTTTCACGTGAAACATTGGAGCATTCACATGTTTAATCCGTATCGAATTTTTACATAAATCCTTTATTATCAGGTACTTATACCTAATTTTCCGCGTGCGCCATTTCTTCCTGGTCCACGTCGGAGGCTGCACCATTTTCCCTTGCGTTGTCCTCAGAGGGAGGAACAATGGTAGCCTCACCCCCCACGGCCAGACGCCCTTCATAGTAGACGTATACCCGGCTTCTGACATGTTTCCGCTTTTCGATCTTTTCGCTGATCTTGATCTCGACCGTGATTTCAGATCCTACGGGCACGGGGCGCAGAAAGCGGCAGGAAATGGAGGCGGCAATGCAACCGTGGCCCGGGAAATCCCGCCCAAGCACTTTGGAGATGATGCCCAGCAGCAGGATACCGTGTACGATCGGCCGCTCGAATTGCGTCGTGGCGGCGTATTCGGGGTCTACATGGATCGGATTGTCGTCCCCGGTCAGGTCCGCGAACGTCTGCACATCTTCCTTGGATAGAAAGCGCGTGGTTGAAAAGGAATCGCCTATGTTTATCTTCTCGTATGTATTCATTCGTCAGGCCGTGTATGGCGGGCGTTTGTCGAACGCGTTTATTGCATAGATATCTGTAATAAACGAACCTCCGGCGAGAATCGAAAGCCGACCCTTTCCTGCAGATACTCCCGCAATACGAAACTTCCTCAAAAAATCCTTATTTTTCGACGCGCTTTGTACGGGCTTTTAGCCTGGCATGCTCCCTGATCGCCGACGATCTGTGCCTTCATCTCCCCAAAGAGTTCTTCTACTGGCGCCTTACTTCCTGCCCCGCCGCCGTGTAGGGTCCATGCGCCCGTTCCGGTTTGCCATTCATCTGCGTGAATTCGGCTGGGAGCCGACGATTCTGACTATTGCATCTCCAGGGGCGAAACTCACCGGCAAAGAGGCGCATCTTCTAAAGGACGTTCGCGTGCTGAGCATTGCATCGCCCATAGACCGTACGTTCCGGTCCGAGAGCCAGTTGGGAGCGCCGTCGGGAAAAGGGGGCAGATCCCGCCAGAGAGCGCCGGCTTCATGGATTGCCGCACTGGACCGGCAGTTTCCCGTAGATACCTGGCTTCCTCTTTTTGCCGCAAAATTCGGGAAGATGCTGCGGCAAGCGGCCGAAGTCGATCCGCAGGTCGTCTGGGCCACCGGCGATCCCTGGTCCGGCCTGGTGGCAGGGCAGTGGTTGAGCAGGCGGCTCGGCGTCCCGTACATCGCGGATTTTCGCGATCCCTGGACGCTGTCCGAGGTGCGCACCAGGGAAAAATGGGCCTGGGTCAAACGCATTGACAGAAATGCGGAACGCCGGGTGGTAGCAGGGGCGGATGTACTCATGTTTCAAACGCGGCAGGTAGCCGATGCATACCAGGAATGCTATGCCCGCCTTGATCCTGCGATGGTCGTCATTGGAAACAGTTTCGATCCGGATGTTTTCGACGATCCCATTGCTATAGAGGGCGATATCCATCGGCAAGATGTTCTTCCGGCCTACTCGTCCATGTTGCGCATCGGCTTTTTCGGACGTTTTCGCGCCATGTCGCCCGCTGCGCCCATCATGGATGCGCTGGCCGAACTTCAGAAGCAGCAAGTCTCTCTCGCCGAGCGTGTTTGCGTACATTCTTTCGGGCCGCTCTCGGAGACCGACGCTGCGCGGGCCCGTGCTCACGGGCTGGAAGGGCGGTTTGTATGCGAGGATGCCGTTCCACTCGAACGGGCGCTTTCCACGCTTCGCCGGTTCGATCTTTTGCTTGTAAGCACCGATATGCGCCGACGCCATATCATTCCCGCAAAAATCTTCGAGTATCTTGCGGTGGGGCGCCCCATTCTCTCGCTCTCCCCGAATCCGGAAGTGGGGGAAATGCTCCGGCGCACCGGGACCGGGATACAGCTTCAGGATAAGGCAGCGGTAGCGCGTCTTTTGACGGATTGCATCCATGCTCGTGAACTCGGGCAGCGGCTGCCCATCCCGTTCGATCCGCAACCGAGAGAAATCATGCGGCACGATGCGCGAGCGACCACGCGCGAATTTGTTCGCACGCTTGATGCCCTCGCGGGCCGGTAGCCATGAAACTTCCTCCCATTTCGGAACGCTGGCGGGCGTTTGCCGCCACAGACGCCGGCAAACGGCTGGTACGTGTTCTGCGAGGCGTTTTCCTCGTGGCGATTGTCGGCGTGCTGATTTACCAGATCTGGAAAATCGGGTGGGATCGTCTGCTTCATGCGCTTCCGTCCGAGCCGACATTCTATGTATTGCTGCTTGCCATGTATTTTCTGCTTCCGGTTACGGAGGCCATGATTTACGGGCGGATCTGGTCGATGCCTTCCTGGCAATGCATCGCTGTGATGATTCGCAAACGGGTGCTGAACATGGATGTACTCGGCTACTCCGGCGAAGTGTACCTGTTCATGTGGGCGAAGGACCGTGTGCAGCGTGCGCGCAAGGCTGTAATGGGCGTCATCAAGGATAACCTGATCGTTTCCTCGGTCTCCTCTTTGCTTTCCGCGTCGCTTCTTATAGGAAGTGTACTCCTTTCCGGTCATCTTGCCCTCGGCGAAGTCGTCGAAATACCCGGTCCGCTGTATGTCGGCCTTGGCGCCCTGGTCGCTGTGTTCATCGGCGTGCTCGTATACCGCTTTCGGCACGAGATTTTTTCGCTTTCCCGCCGTACGCTGGCCATTCTGACCGCTGCGCATGTGTCCCGTTTTCTGGTGGGGTACGTGCTGCAGGTAGCGGCCTGGTGGGTGGTTCTTCCTGACGTTCCGTTCGAAACATGGGCTATCCTGCTCGTGGTCTTTGTCGTAATCAACAGAATCCCGTTCGTGCCCTCGAGCGATCTTGTATTTGTGAGCGCGGGGGCAAGCATTACCCCGTTCCTCGACGCGCCGGTGGCGGAGGTGGTCGGCATGTTGCTGGTCCGCAGCGCCGTGGATCGCCTTCTCAGCCTGTGTTTCTTTGTGTCGAGCGTCTGGTGGGAGCGCCGCCATGGGATGCCCTCGGCGCCCTCACCGGATGCTGCCATTCTCTCGGATTGGTCAGGGAAAGACGAGATCGAAACAGATCGCTCCGGGACCGATCTGTCATAAAAAATCATTAATATGTAAAAAGCGTTCTATTCAGGAACACTTTTTGCCTAATTAAGACATTTCGCAATCCCCCGCGTTATCCCTACAGGTATCCTTTCCCCGGATATTGCCGTAAAGCACAGGAGGGACGGCCGGATATTCGGGGCGGGCATCCTACAGTATAACATGCTGCGACAGGTATGAGTACGCTTTTTCCCATAGTTGGTCTGTTGCTGGTCTTTGGGGAGCCGTCGTCATGCACAGCGCCCCCCGACACGACCGTCATACTGGAGAACTTCGAAGCGGGGGTTGAGGGCGGCGTGCCTGCCGCATGGCGCTTCTTTTCCCGCTCGAAACGCCGCTTTGAAGCGCCGGACCGGTTTATGAACGACGCGGGAAGGTTCTCTGTGATGCGGGAAGACGGCAATCGTTTTCTCCGCGCCTATACGGCGGGTACGGCACGGCGCGTCTCGTTGCCGGCCGAGGCCTTCCACTGGGAACTGCCGGAGTTGCCGTACCTGCGATGGGCGTGGCGCGCCCACCGTTTGCCCGAGGGCGCCCGCGAGGATCGGGTCAACGACTCCGGCGCAGCCGTCTATGTATCGTTTTCGAAAACCGACTGGCTCGGGCGTCCGCTCAGCATAAAGTACGTGTACAGCACCGGGTTGCCCCGGGAAACTATGGTTTCGACGGGCAACGTGAAGATCATCGTGGTTTCCAGCGGGCTTGAGGAAACGGGCGAATGGGTGCAGGTCACGCGCAATGTGGTGAAGGATTACCGGAATATATTCGGCACAGCACCGCCGAACGCCCCGACGGCGATCACGCTATGGAGCGATTCGGACAATACGGACTCCGTGGCGGAGGTTGATTTCGACAACATTATGCTCACGAACCTCCCATGAGTCGTTTCCCCCACGCGTTGCGCGTTTTCATCCGGTTGGTGGTTCGGCAGGCCTGGGCGGTGGTGCTTCTTGCTCTGGTCGTTTCCGTAGCGGGCTTCTGGTTCGCCCGGCAACTTCGCATCGACACGGATTTTTCCAACCTTGTTCCGCGTGATTATCCGAGTGTGCAGGCGCTGGAAGCGCTGCGCGAAACCGTGGGAAGCGAGGCAACCGTGGACGTGGCGATCGTGAGCCCGTCGTTTGAGGCCAACAAGGCGTTCGCCGAGCAGTTGATCCCGCGTGCGCTGGCCCTTGCGCCGGGGCCGCAGGCCGAACCGTATCTGCATCGGGTCGATTTCGAGAAGGACACGGCGTTTCTGGAGCAAAACGCCCTGTATTTCGCGACGTATGCGGAACTGGACAGTCTGGAATCGTACCTCCGCGACGAAATTCGCGATGCGAGACTGGAGGCCAATCCGTTTTTCTTCGATCTGGACGACGAAGAGGACGAATCCGAGGACGAGGCGGCATACGATCCGGAGCGGGACCTCGAGGAAGTGTACGATCATATTGTCGGAAAGCGCTATCCGGTCAACGAGGACAGTACGATCATGGCGCTCCGGTTCTATCCGAGCGGATCGCAGACCGACATAGGATTCATCGAGACGCTGTATGACGACCTGGATACGCTGATTGCGGAATTGACCCCGACCGCCTATCATCCGGAAATGCAGGTAGTGCCGGCAGGACGGCTTCTGCGCCAACTCGTGGAAGTGCGGGCGATTTCCGACGATGTGCTCAATTCCTTTGCAGCGGGCGTGACGGCCGTCTTGCTGCTGGTGGTGGGGTATTTTTTCTACAAGGGATATACGGCCCGCGCAGGTCATCGATTTTCCCGGCGTGTACTGGTTGCGCAGTTGGTGCGCATTCCGGCGCTTGCCTGCCTGATCGGGATACCCCTCCTTATGAGCCTTTCCTGGACACTGGGCGTGGCCTGGTTTGCCTTCGGGATGCTCAATATGATGACGTCGACGCTTGGGCTTGTGCTGTTCGGTCTCGGGATCGACTACGGCATACATTTTTATGCCCGCTATACGGAAGAGCGCAGCCTGGGCCGTACGGTAGCCGATGCGGCGGAAAGCACGTTCACCAGTACGGGAAAGGCTATCGCAGTGGGTGCTTTTACCACGGCCGCCGCGCTGTATGTGTTGACCGGCGCGGATTTCCGCGGGTTCAGCGAATTCGGTTTCATTGCGGGTACGGGCATTCTTTTTGCCGTGGGGGCCATGACGGTCGTAATGCCGGCGCTGCTGGTCCTTTTCGAGCGCTATCGCCTGCTCAATTTCGAGGCGGGCGCCGGGGTGCAGGCGCCCGTGCAGGGATACGGGAGAATTCCCGGTTCCCGGGGGCTGGTGCTGGGAAGCATAGGGCTGGTTATCGCCGCGCTCGCGTTTCTTCCGAGGGTGGGTTTTCAGTACGATTTCGGCGCGCTCGATCCCGTGTATGAAGCCTACGACGCCAAAAGAAATCTCATCGGCGAAGTATATCCATCAAGAGGCCGCAACCCGGCTTATGTACTTGTGGACGATCCGTCCGAAGCGCCCGCCGTCGAGGAGGCTATCGAACGGCATGCGCGGTCGGATACGCTGTCGCCCACAATCGATCGGGCGGAAACGCTTCAGGAAAGGTTTCCCATGGCCGATGAGGAACAGCAGCACAAGCTGGCTCGCATTGCCCAAATCCGTGCGCTGCTTGCCGACCCGTTCCTGCAGGCTGACACGGACGAAGGGCTTGCGCGCGTCGAGCGTGCAGCGGGGACGGTCCAGCCGCTTGCGATCGAGCAACTTCCCGAGAGTATTCGCAACCGGTTCGTGTCCAAAACCGGCGAATTGGGGGGATTTGTCGTGATATACCCTTCGGTGGGACTTTCCGACGGACGGGCCTCAATGAAATTTGCCGACGATGTGGGAAAGATCGTTACGGAAGACGGGAGCACATACTACGCGGGTTCTCCATCCATTGTCGCCGCGGATATGCTGCGGCTGATGCGCAGCGATGCGCCCTGGATGATGGCAGGCGCCCTGATTATGGTGATCCTGCTCATGTGGATCAACTTCCGTGCAGCGCGGTGGGTCGCGCTGGCTACGGCGCCGCTCGTGGTGGGGGTGTTATGGATGATTCTTGTCATAGAAATCATCGGCCTCCAGCTCAATTTCTATAACATGATCGTACTTCCCGCCATTCTGGGTATCGGCAACGATGCGGGCGTGCATCTGGTCCATCGCTACCGGGAGGAAGGACCCGGTTCCATCCGGCGCGTGCTCCGTTATACGGGCGAGCATATCGCCATGGGGTCCTTCACGACCATGATCGGTTTTTCAGGATTGCTGCTGAGTTTTCACCCGGGTTTGCGCTCGATCGGCGAGTTGGCCGTGGTGGGCATCGGGGCAACGCTGCTTGCAGCGATTCTCTTTCTGCCTGCGGCATTGCAATGGCTGGAAGACCGCCGTACTCCCGCTGTGGTCGATACGGGTGCGTCGTAGCTGCGCCGCCGCTTTCATGCGGGAGCGCGCCGCCGGATGGAGCAGGCCTCCAGGACGCGCAGGTACTTTTCCGCCGCTGCATTCCATCCGAAGTGTTCCAGCACATGGCTTACCGTACGCCGGCCGGCCTTTTCAAGCATTTCCGGTTCACGGCGATACGCCAGAATGGCCTCGGAAAAGCCCTCGGCATCCCCGGAGCGGACAAGCCGTCCGTTTTTTCCGTCTTCAATGACATCGGCAATGCCTTCAATGTCGGCGGCGACGGTAGGCAGCCCGCACAACCCCGCCTCCAGCATCACTACGCCGAACCCTTCCATGTCTCCGGGAACGGGTACATTCGGCATGATGAACAGATCGGCAGCGCGATACATGCCTTCCAACTCCTCGTGGGACAGGCGCCCGAGGAGTCGCACGCGATGGGCCACCCCGGACCGTTCGGCGGTGCGCAGAATGCGTTCGGCTTCCGGACCTTCCCCGGCCAGCCAGTAATGCACATCTTCAGGGAGCCGGGGCAGAACCTGTTCAACGAACCATGCGAACCCTTTCCGTTTTACCTGACGGCCCGCACTGCACAGGAGCAGGACGCGTTCGGAGTTGTTCCCGGCAGCGCCTTCCGGTGGTCCAAACCGCTCGAACAGCATAGTGCGCGCAGTAGCCCGGGACCAATCCGCTGCGAAGCGGTCCGGCGACACGCCGTTCCGCACGACATGGAGTTTTTCTTGCGCCAGCCCGCGTTCGAGGCAGGCTGCTCCGGTGGCGCGGCTGACCGGGAATACGGCGTCAAGGGCAGCGAATATGCGCGGCACCAGAAACTGGTACGGGGGCGAGAGCAGGGTGGCGTCCCGGCCATGCACGATAGCTCCCGAGGCCACGCCGTGCTTGCGAAGCGTTCTTTGTAACAGAGGGGTGAGCGATGCCGTCACCATCGAGGAAAAGAGCACGGCGTCCATTTTCCCCCGCTTCGCCGCTGCCGCGATTCTGAACAGGCTCGATCCGAGAAACAGACCCGTCCGGACGTGCGTCCAGCGCCAGGAAGTACGCAGGATGACAGGCTCGACCCGTGCATTGCATTCGAGCAATGCGTTGTACAGATCCGTCGCGACGCGTTGCATGCCGCCGATGTTCGCGAGCGGGCGGTTCCTCGGAGGAAAGGAATGGGAAATGTACAGGATGCGCACAGGCGGCTACGGAATACAGCCTCAGGGCACCCGAATGGCCTGGGTGGTGGGCGCCTCGAGTCCGTTGCCGGCATAGCCGTCGCCCGCATAGCCGTCGCCGATCCACGGCGTCTGCGGATACAGAATTTCATCGTAATAGCGCACCATGCGGGCCATGACCGTATTCCAGTCATATTGGCGTGCGCAGTCCCAGGCCGCGGCGCCCATGCGGCGGCGTTCGGGCTCATGCCGGACCAGATGCTGCACGGCCTGCACAAAGGCGCGGGTGTCGCCGGGAGCGGCCAGCAGGCCGGTTTTGCCATGTTCCACAAGGGTGCGGCTTCCCGTGGCGTCGGCGCACACCGTCGGCAGTCCGGAAGCCATGGCTTCGAGCGTAACGTTGCCGAAAGTTTCCGTATCGCTGGGGAAGAGAAAAACCTCCGAGGAGGCGTATGCCCGGGCGAGTTGCTCGTTTTCAAGCCGCCCGGTAAAGATGGTATGAGGGAACCGGCTGCGGAGTTCGTCCAGCACGGGCCCGTCTCCCACGATCATGCTCCGGTGCTTTATGCCGCGCTGCTGCAGGTTTTGCACGACGTCCATAAAGATGTGCACGCCCTTCTCCCGGACGACTCGCCCGATGAAGCTGACAAGCACCTCGTCGTCTTTCACGCCGATCGAGCGGCGCCATTCCGTGTCGTAGTGCGCCGGATTGAAGCGATGCGTGTCGACGCCGCGCATCCAGAGGCGTATTCCCTTGTTGATACCCCGGGAGTCCAGTTCCTCGGCCATGGACTGCGAGGGTACGTACACATGCCGGCACTGATCGTAAAAGTGCTGGAGGTATTTCCATGACGGGTCCTCCAGCCGACCGAAACCGTAGTACTTGAGATACGAAGAGAAGTGCGTATGGTAGGAGGCGACCGCAGGAATGCCTTCTCTTCCGGCGAAGCGCAGGGCCTGATACCCCAGCAGGTCGGGTGTGGCGATGTGGAACAGATGGGGCCGGAATGTCCGAAGCAGGGAGCGGGCGTTCGATGTGAGTCCCAGCGAAAGACGGTATTCGGCTCGTTGCGGCACCGGCACCGAGGGAACAGGGGCCAGAATGCCGGCATGATCCACGGGCGGGTCGGCGATGGTCGGCGCAAAGATCAGCACCTCCGTATCGTGTGCTTCGAGGTAGGACACCAGCCGGTTCAACGTGAGCGATACGCCGTCGGCAATGTGGTTGTACGCGCCCGTAAAGAGCGCCACCCGGCGCAGGGCCGGCGGCCCTACCCGGATACGTTCCCGGTGTATCGTATACGTTTCGTACTGCATGGAGCCTGTGTAGCGGAGATGGTCTGGAGAAGGCGTTGATCCCCGAAATTTTCCGCTGACATAGATAAGCCGCAGGAAAACCCCGAAAAGTAACGCGCTACGGTAGCATCTCTTTCAAAAATTTTCCAGTGTGGCTGTCCGGTATGGCGGCAATTTCTTCGGGCGTTCCTTCCGCTACCACGAATCCGCCGCGTCTCCCGCCTTCCGGGCCGAGATCGATTACCCGATCCGCGCACTTTATCACATCCATATTGTGTTCGATGAGAATGACGGAATGGCCTTCTTCGACGAGCGCGTTCAATGCCGCCACAAGTTTTCGAATGTCGTCGAAATGCAGGCCCGTGGTAGGTTCGTCCAGCATGTACAGCACGCGGTCCCGGGAGGGCTTTCCGAGGAAGGAGGCCAGTTTCAGCCGCTGCGATTCGCCTCCTGACAGGGTGTTGGAAGGCTGTCCCAGCGTCAGGTATCCAAGGCCGATATTCTGCAGCACCCGCAGCTTGCCCATAATAGGAGCATGATCCGCAAAGAAGTCGCTTGCCTCGTCGATGGTCATCCGGAGGATATCGGCCACATGTTTGCCCCGGTACCGGATTTCGAGGGTTTCCTTTTTGTACCGGCTTCCGCGGCACGCCTGGCATTCGAGATACAGGTCCGCAAGGAATTGCATTTCGACCTTCACGATGCCCTCGCCCTGGCAGGTTTCGCACCGACCGCCGGGCACGTTGAACGAAAAATAGCCGGGCCGCAATCCCTGCATGCGTGCCTGGTGCGTGCCGGCCAGGATTTCCCGCACATGATCGAACACTTTCGTGTAAGTGGCCGGATTGGAGCGGGGGGACTTCCCGATAGGGCTCTGATCGACCATTTCGATGCGGTCGACGAGCTGGTGACCGCGGATGATGTCATGGGCGCCCACGCCGCCCTCGACCCGGTAGCCTTTGAGGCGCATCAGGCCGTTGTACAGCGTCTGGTGCACCAGCGTCGATTTGCCGGACCCGCTTACTCCGGTCACGCAGGTGATCATATCCAGAGGAAACTGCACGTCCAGACGCTTCAGGTTGTGCTGCCGGGCATGTTCCACGTACAGGGCGTTTTCGTCGTAGACCGGCCTGCGCGTGGCGGGTACGGGAATCTGTTCCCGTCCGCCCAGATAGGCTCCGGTCAACGAGCGCGGGTCGCGCAGCAGTTCATCGTAGCTTCCCTGGAAGATTACTTCCCCGCCGAGCCGGCCGGCGCCGGGGCCAAGGTCGACAATCTGATCCGCCCGTTTCATCATGGCCGCTTCATGCTCCACGACCAGCACGGTATTCCCGATGTCGCGCAGGTTTTCGAGGATGCGTATCAGCCGGTCGTTATCCCGGGGGTGCAGTCCGATGGAGGGCTCGTCGAGTACATAGAGCGATCCGACCAGCGACGATCCGAGCGAGGTCGAAAGATGAATGCGCTGGCTTTCGCCGCCTGAAAGCGTCTGCGAGAGGCGGTCCAGCGACAGATAGTCGAGCCCCACCTCGACGAGGTACGTCAGCCGCTTGCGAATCTCTTCCAGCACGCGGCCGGCGATCTTTTCTTCGTGATCGGAGAGCGTCAGATCCCTGAAGAAGTCGCGGGCGTCCTTCGTCGTCAGTTCGCATATTTCGCCGATATGCAGTTCCCCGACTTTCACGTACTGCGCCTCCCGGCGCACGCGGTAACTATCGCATTCCGGGCACGGCATGTAGCCCCTGAACCGGGCGTGGAATATCCGGTAATGCATCTTGTACTTCTTCCGCTCCAGAAATTCGAAGAAGCCCCGGATGCCGATGTAGTTATCTGCCCCGTTCCAGGCGAGGTCGCGCACCTCCTCCGGCAGTTCGCGCCAGGGCGTATCGATATCGATGCGGCGTTCCGCGGCGACCCGGACAAGATCCCGGAAATACCGGCTCCAGCGTTCCGTGCGGAACGGGGCGATGGCGCCCTGCCGGATCGAAAGGTTGCGATCAGGAATGATGAGGTCTTCGTCCAGGCCCGTGATTCGGCCGAACCCCTGACAGGCGGGGCACGCGCCCAACGGGCTGTTGAACGAGAACAGGAGCGGCGACGGTTCTTCGAAGCGCATCCCGTCGCGTTCGAAGAATTCGCTGAAGTGCAGTGTCTCGCCCCCGTGCATATGCACGATGCAGCGGCCCGCGCTCTCCCGGAACGCCTGCTCCGCCGAATCCGAGATGCGCGAAAGGTTGTCCTCGTCTCCATGACGGACGGCCAGACGATCTACCAGCACGAGCAGGCGCTTGCGGGGATATTTGGCGGCTTTTTCGGGGGTTTCCTCGTTCAGGTCGAGAATGCGTTCCTCGTTGCCGGTGCTTTTTCCTTTCCCGGAAGGGAGAAGCAGCAACCGGAAAAATCCCCGCTGCCGCAGCGTGCCCAGTTCCTTTTCGAGAGAGGTCTTTTTGTGATCGGGGATGGGAAAGCACACGTAGAATCGCGTTCGGTCTTCTGCGATGGCGTGCACCCGCTCGGCCACGGACCGGGGAGCGTCCCGGGTGACTTCTTCGCCGCTCACAGGCGAGATCGTGCGGCCGATGCGTGCAAAAAGGAGCCGGAGATGATCGTAGATTTCCGTTTGCGTAGCGATCGTCGAGCGAGGATTTTTCGACGTCGTTTTCTGCTCGATGGCGATGGCCGGCGCCAGCCCGGTGATCAGATCGACATCCGGCTTGTCCATGCGTTCGAGGAACTGCCGGGCGTAGGCGCTCAGGCTTTCGACGTAGCGCCGCTGTCCCTCTGCGTAGATCGTGTCGAAAGCAAGCGAGGATTTCCCCGAGCCGGACGGCCCGGTGAAGACGATGATCCTGTTGCGCGGCAACTCCAGGTCGATCCCCTTCAGATTGTGTTGCCGGGCGCCGCGAATGACGATGGGCCGCCGGGAAGAGCGCACCGAGCGGGATGCAGCACCGCGGAGCGCGCCGGGTTGCGCCTTCGCAGGGATCGGGTTCCGGGTAGTCGCCATGCGTGCAGATGCGGGCCGCGTGCATGCGCAAGGCGTCAAGCGAGCCGTTGCACGCGCCGCAAGGAATTCCGAAGCGGTGAACAGGGAAAACGACAAACCTGATTCAACGCATACGGTGCAGATAGGATGCAGGCCGGCGCGAAGATAAATACGTGAAGGCGTTCCTAAAATAAAATGGCGTTAAAAGTCTTGACGCAGTAGAACATGATCTCAATTCTTTGGTATGTTGGGCGCGAAAAATTTTGCCGTGGTTTCTCTTAATCATCTCGGAAGTACATGATTTCTGTTAAAAAATTCGTAATCATCACAAGAAAGAAACTAATAATCAGAAAATTCCTTATCCCCTCCACAGCCGCCGGGAGCTTCCGCGCTATGACAGGGCTGCTCACGCTCGCCGCCTTGCCCCTGTGTTCTGCGTCAGGCCCGGGCGGCCTTGCACAGGCCCAGATGTTCGTGAGCAATGCCGGACAGCCTGCCGGCGACAGCGGTATTCCTTTTTATTACGATCATGCCCAGGCATTTACGACAGGCAGCGACAGCGATGGCTATACGCTGGGGAGTGTCGACATTTATTTTTCCAAAGCATTCTCAAACCCAACGTACAGTGTTGGCATCTGGACCAGCGGCCAGGGCGGCAGACCCAGCATACCTGTGGGCTCCCTGTCGTTACCGGAAACGCTGGTAGTGGGTGCCAATAGATTCACAACCAGCGGAATCGATCTCGATGCGGAAACAACCTATCTGGTAGTGGTGGATGTTGACAACGATAGCTTTGATACAATCCATTATACAGCCTCGGGCAATGAAGACACTGGCGGGACATCGGGGTGGAGCATTGAGAACAGTTTGTACAAGGAGAGAGGCCGAGGCTGGGAGATCGGGCTCAACTTCATGAGAATCCGGATCAATGGGCCTATCCCGCCTTCAACCGCTACTCCGACTGCTCCCACTAATCCCGTTACTCCCACCTCGGATTTTCTGACATATAATTATCCTAACAATTTCGATACCCGTGTGCAGGGTGATGTTGTTAATGTGCAGTGGAGTGCGCCTCCTCATCCGGACAAGGTAGACTCGTTGGAGTACAAGGTTCAGGAGGGATGGTATACGAGCAGCGCTTTTGATCTCGGCGATGTGGTTATCCCGTGGACGCGCATCGACAGGAATGCCACGAGCATAGACATTGACATTCACGCGCTAACATCGGGCGAGAAGCACATCTTCTTCATACGCTCGGTGTCTGGAGAACGGGTTACCAGTGCTACCCGGACCAATCTCCCCGTGGTCCATTACAGTTCGGTGTCCACCGAAAATTCGGAGATACCCGAAGAGGTCTCCCTCGGACAGAACTATCCGAACCCGTTCAATCCGGAGACGACCATACGGTATGCGTTGCCGTGGGCCGGCAACGTGCGCCTTGCGGTCTACGACCTGCTCGGTCACGAAGTGGCGGTGCTTGTCGACGAATCGAAGCCTGCAGGCCATCATACAACGCGCTTCGATGCGGGCGATCTGCCCAGCGGCGCATACGTCTACCGGTTGCAGGCGCAGGGCAGGATCATGGGCCAAGTTATGATGCTGGTCAAGTGAATCGACGAAAAAAATTCGCGTTACTTCCGAAAGTCGACCTGCACCCGTTGGCTAAGGAGCCAGGAGTTCCTCAGACCTCGTACCCGAGGTTGGGCCGGAGCAGCCGTTCGGCCTCTGCAACCGGCAGCCCCTTCCGCCGGGCATAGTCCTCGACCTGATCTTTGCCGATCAACCCCACGTCGAAGTAGCGCGCCTTCGGGTGCGAAAAGTACCACCCGCTGACGGAAGCGCCGGGCAGCATCGCCCAGGATTCGGTGAGTTCCACACCGATGCGTTCCCGGATGTCCAGCAACTCCCAGAGTTTCTGTTTTTCGCTGTGTTCCGGGCAGGCCGGGTAGCCCGGAGCGGGGCGAATGCCCCGGTACGATTCTGCAATCAGATCGGCATTGTCCAGCGATTCCCCGGCCGCATAACCCCATAATTCGCGGCGCACCCGAAGGTGCAGGTACTCGGCGAAGGCTTCGGCCAGCCGATCCGCCAGCGCCTGCAGCATGATGGCGCTGTAATCGTCGCCTGCCTGCTTGAAGGCGGCGGTCCGTTCCGATGCCCCCAATCCTGCGGTGACGGCGAATGCCCCGATCCAGTCGTCCACGCTCTGCCCGACAGGCGCGACAAAGTCCGACAAGGCGCGATGCGGTCTGCCTTCGGGCAATGCCCGCTGCTGGCGGAGCGTCGAGAGGCGCATCCGTTCGGTGCGCCGTGACTCGTCGGTAAAAACAATGATATCGTCGTCCTCCGTCGCTGCCGCCGGAAAGAGGCCGCACACGCCGCGTGTGAGGAGCCACTCCTCTTTCACGATGCGATCCAGCATGGTGCGCCCGGCGTCATAGAGTTCGCGCGCAGCCTCGCCTTTTACCGGATCCTCGAGGATGGCGGGGAACAGCCCCTGCATTTCCCAGGCCGAGAAAAACGGCCGCCAGTCGATATACTCGACGAGTTCTTCAAGCGGTTGCGGGTCGATGGTATGCACACCGGGTCGGCCCGGCCTTGGCGGGGGGTAGGCATCCCAGTCTCCATCGAACCGGTTTGCCCGGGCAGCATCGAGGGTCAGGCTCGGCAGCCGGCGCTTTGGCCCGGCATGTCGTTTTCGCCGGGCGACATGCTCGAGATCCACCGATCTGACATAGTCGCTGCGCCGGTCCCCGACCAGTTCCTTCATCACCCCCACGGCGCGGGAAGCATCCTTCACGTACACGACGGGTCCGGCATACGCCGGATCGATCTTGACCGATGTATGAATCGGCGAGGTGGTTGCGCCGCCGATCAGCAGCGGCATACCGAACCCCTGCTTCTGCATTTCCCCGGCGACATGCACCATTTCGTCGAGCGACGGCGTAATCAGCCCGGACAGGCCGATCATGTCCGCATGTTTTTCGCGGGCCGTGTCGAGGATGCGCTGGCAAGGCGTCATGACGCCAAGGTCCTCGACCGTGAACCCATTGCACTGCAGCACCACGCTGACGATGTTTTTGCCGATATCGTGCACATCGCCCTTGACCGTGGCCATCACCACCTTGCCACGTCCGCGCGCGAGCGAAGCGGTTTCGTCTCCCCGCATGAACGGCACGAGATATTCCACGGCCTGCTTCATCACCCGCGCCGATTTGACGACCTGCGGGAGAAACATCTTTCCGGCGCCGAACAGGTCCCCCACCCGGTTCATGCCGTTCATCAGGGGTCCTTCGATCACATGCAGCGGGCGCTCCGCCGCCAGCCTTGCTTCCTCGACGTCGCTCAGAATATGTTCATCGAGGCCATGCACCAGCGCATGCTCCAGCCGGGCTTCGACAGGCAACTCGCGCCAGGCATCCACCACGGCGTGGCTCGTTTCGGGCGTGTTGCCCACGTCTTGCGCTATCTCCAGCAATCGTTCGGTAGCGTCGGACCGCCGGTTCAGGATGGCATCCTCGACGGCCTCGCGCAGCGCGTCCGGGATGTCGTCGTATGCGATCAGGGAGCCTGCGTTCAGGATCGCCATATCCAGTCCGGCGCGGGTCGCGTGATACAGGAAGACGGCGTGCATGGCGCGGCGCACCGGGCCATTGCCCCGAAAGGCGAAGGACACGTTGCTTACGCCGCCGCTCACCAGTGCGCCCGGGCAGGCGGCCTTGATGCGCGGGATGGAATCGATGAAGGAGCGGGCGTATTCGTTGTGCTCTTCGATCCCGGTGGCTATGGCCAGAATATTGGGATCGAAAACAATGTCTTCGGGTGCGAAGCCGAGCTGCTCCACAAGCAGTGCGTAACTGCGCGCGCATATTTCCACCCGGCGCTCGATGGTCGTCGCCTGTCCTTCTTCGTCAAACGCCATGACCACCAGCGCATGCCCCAGATCGCGGATCGTCCGGGCCTGATGCAGGAAAACGTCCTCGCCTTCCTTGAGGCTGATCGAGTTGGCGACGCCTTTCCCTTGCAGGCATTCAAGACCGGCTTTGAGCACCTCGAAACGCGAGGAATCCACCATGACCGGTACGCGGCTGATCCCGGGTTCGGAGGCCAACAGGTTCAGGAACCGTTGCATGACCGCCTTACTGTCGAGCATGCCCTCGTCCATGTTGACATCGATGATGTTGGCGCCGCCTGTCACCTGTTCGGCGGCGATTTTCAGCGCGCCGGGGAAATCTTCGTTCCGGATGCATCGCAGGAAAACCCTTGAACCGGCCACGTTGGTGCGCTCGCCGATGTGCAGCAGGCCGGTGGTCTCCGTCCTGGTAAGTGGTTCGAGGCCCGATAACCGCATGCGCCGCTTCGCCTCCGGCGTCTTGCGCGGCGCTGCCGAGGCAACCGCATCCCGAATCGCTTCGATATGCGCCGGGGTCATGCCGCAGCAGCCGCCGAGTATGTTCACCACGCGGTCTTCGGCGATCCCTTTCAGAATGGCTGCCGTGGTTTCGGGGGTCTCGTCGTATGCGCCGAACTCGTTCGGCAAGCCGGCGTTGGGGTGCAGGCTGATCGGCGTGTCGGCGATATGGGATAAATCCCGGATGTGCCGGTCGAGATCGCAGGCCCCGAACGCACAGTTGAGGCCCACTGCCAGTGGGCGGGCATGCCGAATGGAAATGAAAAACGCCTCCAGCGTTTGCCCTGACAGCGTGCGTCCCGACCGGTCGGTGACGGTGCCCGATACGATTACCGGAATCGTTGCGCCCGTATCCCGCTCGAGCCGGCCGATCGCGTACAGAGCCGCTTTCGCGTTCAGCGTATCGAAAATCGTTTCCAGCAGCACCAGATCGGCGCCGCCCTGGTACAGGCCGTTTGCCGCCTCGTAGTACGTGCTGCTCAGTTCTTCGAACGTCGTTGCCCGGTAGCCGGGGTCTTCGACCTTGGGCGACATGGACAGCGTGCGGTTGGTGGGGCCCACGCTGCCCGCCACCAGCCTGAATTCACCCGTTCGGCGGGTCCACCGGTCGGCTGCCTCGCGTGCAAGCGCCGCCGCGCTCCGGTTCATTTCGAACACGAGATGTTCCAGGCCGTAGTCGGCCTGGGACGGCCCGTTCGCCGTGAAACTGTTCGTGGTCAGGATGTCTGCCCCGGCGGCCAGATATTGCTCGTGGATCCCGACGATTGCATGCGGCTGTGTCAGGCACAGGACATCGATGTTGCCCCTGAGATCCCGTTCGGAGTCCCTGAATCGCTGTCCGCGAAAGGCGTCTTCGTCCAGTCCAAGGGACTGCGCCATCGTGCCGTATGCCCCATCCAGCAGGACAATGCGCCTGCTCATTGTCTGGTGCAGCCAGTCGAGGCGCTTCGTTCTGCTGTTCATGTTTTCAGCGCCCGGACAATTTCTGCCGCCAGCCGGTGCCGGTTCAGCGTATACAGGTGCATGTGCTCCACCCCTTCCGCTTTTAGCCGCAAGGCCTGTTTGCAGACGACATCCCGGGCGAGTTCAAACGTTTCTTCGTCGCTTTTTCCCTCGAATCGGGCGCGCAGCGCATCCGGCACCACCGCTCCGCATTTGTCGGCAAACCCGAATACCCGGGTCGGGTTATGGATTGGCATGATACCCGGCCAGACGGGCGCTGCGATCCCACGCCGGGCGCACCCGTCCCGAAACGTCAGGAAGGCGTCCGTCTCGAAGAAAAGCTGCGAAATCGCGAAATGGGCGCCGGCCTCCACCTTGCGTTCCAGGATCGTGAACCGGTCGTCGGGACTACGGTCTTCGGGATGCCCTTCCGGATAGCACCCGACGCCTATTTCAAACTCCGGGACGACATCCCTGAGTCCCGCGATCAACTCCCAGGACGAGGTGTAGTGGGCTTCACTCGGCACATAGCCGTCCGGCTTGTCGCCTCGCAGGGCAATGCAGCGCCGGACGCCAAGCTCGGCATACGCACGCACCACGCGGGCGATCCGGGTGCGGGTGCGGCCGACACTTGACATGTGGGGGCAGCACGTCACGCGGTGGTTGGTGCGCAATGCCTGCACCAGTTCGAACGTGCCCTCCTGCGACGACCCCGCCGCTCCGCAGGACACGCTTATGAAGCGCGGCTCCAGCGCAAGCAGCGTGGGAAGATTGGCTTCGAGCCGTTCCTCGGCAAGCGCTGTACGCGGCGGAAAGAATTCCAGGGAGAAGGTCATTGTGCGGGGCGACACGCCGCGTCCGGTTTGCAGGAGATACTCTAACGTCGGACGGCTATCGTGTTCCCGGTATGAGAAACCATCGGGCGGGTTGGCTTGCAAAAGGGGTTATGATATATTATTCGTCATACAAGACGATATAAAAGGATTTACTGACATTAAATCGCCATTTATTTCGACTTGAAACAATAGTATATATTATTCGTATTTAAAGACGAATAATAGTACTTTATATACATCTAATCGCCAAATAAAGCGAATTATGTCTTTTCAAAATCTGAATACCGACGAATACCTGCTTGCCGAACTCGGCAAGCGTATTGCCCGCCAGCGTCTCGATATGGGTGTTACCCAGGCCGATCTTGCTTTCGAAGCGGGAATATCCAAACGTACGCTGGAGCGCATCGAAGCGGGCGAACCGGTGCAATTCACCAGTATTATCCGTGTGCTCAGGGCATTGCATCTCGTTCCGAATCTCGATGTGCTGGTACCGAAACCCGGTCCACGGCCTATGGACATCCTGAACATGCAAGGTAAGCAGCGTCAACGGGCGCGGTCTCCCAAAACAGGGACCGTGAGAGAACAACCCTCAGCGTGGCGATGGGGAGATGAAACATGACGCACGCCGAAGTCAGACTTTGGGGAAGCACGGTCGGCGCTGTTACCCTTGAGGACGGTAAAGAGGTCGCCGATTTTGAGTTTGCCCCGACATTTCTGGAAAGCGGCATACAGCTGGCGCCTCTTACCATGCCCCTGTCCGAAAGGGTATACGGGTTTCCTCTGCTGCGCCGCGAATCGTTTTACGGCCTTCCCGGCATGTTGGCGGATTCTCTGCCGGACCGTTTCGGGCATGCTGTGATCAATGCCTGGCTGGCGGGACAGGGGAGACCGCCGGATTCGCTCAATGCCGTCGAGCGGCTGTGTTACACAGGGTCTCGCGGGATGGGCGCCCTGGAATTCGTGCCCGCAACAGGACCTCGATCGAATCAAGGACAGCGTCTTCAGGTAGATCGGCTGGTGGCGTTGGCTTCCGAAATCCTGCAACAACGCGAAGCATTGCGTTTGTCCTATGACGCGCAAGACGACGCAGCGCCGCTTCAGGAAATCCTGCGGGTGGGCACATCCGCAGGAGGCGCCCGCGCAAAGGCGGTGATCGCCTGGAACCCTCAAACAAAAGAGGTTCGCTCGGGGCAGGCAGACGTTGGCGCCGGGTTCGAACACTGGTTGATCAAGTTCGACGGCGTGGGCGGGGAACACGACGGAACGTGGGCGGCCCCCGAAGGATACGGCGCCATCGAATATGCCTATTACCTTATGGCGCGGGACGCCGATATCGAAATGGCCGATTGCCGCTTGTTCGAAGAAGGCGGGAGGCGGCATTTCATGACCCGGCGCTTCGATCGGTTGCCCGATGGGGCAAAGCTGCATATGCAGTCGTTGGGGGCGATGGCGCACTTCGATTTCAACGAGGCAGGCGCCTATTCTTATGAACAGGCGCTTATGGTTATTTGGGAACTGGGGCTTTCGATGAGCGCGATAGAGGAACAGTTCCGTCGCATGGCTTTCAATGTCTTTGCCCGCAACCAGGACGATCACGTTAAAAACATCGCTTTTCTCATGGACAGGGCCGGAGCATGGGCGCTGGCGCCCGCATTCGACCTGACCTATGCCTGCAATCCGGAGGGCAAGTGGACATCTATCCACCAGATGACGCTGAACGGAAAACAGGAAGCCTTCACTATGGAAGATTTTCGCGCATGCGCCCGGGCCGCCTCTATGAAACGGGGGCGTGCGGAAGCTATTTGCGCCGAGGTTCACGAGGTCGTTTCGCACTGGCCGGACTACGCGGAAGAAGCGCGTGTCGAAGCCCTGCAACGAGACGCGATCCAAAAGCGTATTGAGGAAGCGGCTATCCTGTAATCGGGCTCATGGAGTTTCTCAATCCGTTCATGCTTTTTGCGCTGGGCGCAGCGGCGATCCCGGTGATCGTGCATCTGTTCCATTTTCGCCGTCCGCGGAAGGTGGATTTCAGTTCGCTCACGTTCGTCCGGGAATTGCAGAAAACCACGATGCAGCGGGTCCGGCTGCGGCAGTGGCTGCTGCTTGCGCTCCGCCTCCTCGCCATCGTCTGTCTGGTGGCCGCCTTTGCCCGTCCCTCCCTTACGGGCCAGGTGGCCGGTGCGGTCGGCGGTGCGGCCCGGTCTTCCGCGGCGCTGGTCCTCGACAATTCGCTCTCCATGACGCTGCGGGATGCGGAGGGGGAATACCTTCGCCAGACCAAGGACATTGCCACCGGCCTGATCCGGGAGTTCGAGGAACGCGACGAGATTTTTCTGCGGACCACGGCCGGAGGCGATGTGCCCCGGGGGCCGCTTTCGCCCGCTTTCGCCATCGATGTGGTCGAGGATATCCGGGCCTCTGCCGCCGGAGTGTCGCTGACCGAGGCCGTCGCTTCCGCTGCGGAGGCGCTGGAGGAAGCCGCTTATCCGAACCGGGAAGTGTACATCGTGAGCGATATACAGGCCCTGGCGCTGGCGGACACCGTGCGGGCGGCGCAAGGGGAGGAGATCCGGGCGTATTTGCTGCCGGTCGGAGGCAGCGCGCAGGCCAACGTGGCCGTGGTCGATGTGCGCATCGACAGCCGCATTGTCGAAGCCGGTCAGCCGGTGCGTTTATCGGCCACGCTGGTGAATTATGCGGACGAACCCGTCGAGGGGTATGTGGCCAGCGTTTTTCTGGAAGGCCGCCGCCTGGCCCAGGCCACGGCGGATATTCTGCCGCGCGAGCCCACGGAGGTGTCCTTCACGATTACGCCCCCCGGCAGCGGGTGGCTCTCCGGCGCAGTGCAGATCGAAGAGGATGTGTATCCCTTCGATGACCAGCGCTATTTCACGCTGCATGTGCCCGAGCGGCGGCGCATTCTGATCGTGCGGGGGGAAGGCGAGAACACCGGTTTTCTGGAACTGGCCCTGTCGCCGGAACTGGCAAGGGGGCGGATTGCCTTCGACGTGACCGTTATTCCGGAAACGAGTCTGGCGGCGACGGGGCCGGAAGCGTACGATGCGGTGGTGGTTGCGGGTGCGCAGACGCTGTCCAGCGGAGAAACGGAAGTGCTCGCGCGGTACGTCGCGGGCGGGGGCGGATTGCTGCTCACCCCATCCTCTGCGGGGCAGGAAGAGGGGCAGGAGTACAATGCTTTGCTGCAGGCGGTCGGGGGAGGGCGAATATCCGGTTTCAACGGATCGCTCGGGTCGCAAACCCGCATTGCCTCGTTCGACCGCGTCGAACTGGAGCACCCGCTTTTCGAGGGCGTTTTTCAGACCGAACCGGAAGGCGATGCCCCGGATGTGGAGCGTCCGGAGATATGGTTCGCCGCGCGTTACGAGCCGGAAGGCACGGGGGAGCAGTCCATCATTCGCCTGTCCAACGGCGATCCGTTTCTGCAGGAAATCCGCCATGAACGGGGCGTGGTCCTGCTGCTTGCCGTTGCGCCCGACGCACGCTGGAGCGAACTGCCCGTCCGCGGCCTGTTCATCCCGCTCATGTACCGCTCCCTGTACTATCTGTCGGCCTACGAATCCATTTCCGGCGAGCAGTTTCCGGCGGCCCGCCCTGCCGAACTCCGCATTGCCCGTTCCCCCGGAGAGGCGTTGTTGCGTTTGACGGGGCCCGACGGCACGGAATATGTGCCTGAGCAGCGCGACCTGTTCGACGCTGCGTTGCTGACGCTTGACGAAGAGGCTGTCGAGCGTACCGGCGTCTACGACGTATACGCCGGCGACGAAATCGTGCGGCGCATCGCGGTCAATGTGGACGCGCGGGAGTCGGATATGCTCGTGCTGGAACCCAGGGAGGCGCGGCGGCGCCTGACCGAGGTTGTCGCCGCGCCGGTCGAAGTCGTAGCTGCCGGAGGGCGCTCTGCCGGGGATGTGGTCCAGGCGGTGGCGGAGCAGCGTACGGGCCGGGAACTGTGGAAGGCGTTTCTGCTCTTGGCGCTGCTGTTCCTGGCGGCGGAGATGGCGGTCGCGAAGGGATGGCGCCCTGCGGCGAAAGAAGGAACCTCCGTGTTCGCCGGATCCGGGTCATAGCGTGCCCCCGTATTCCCTGGTCGGGTCCCGGTACACGGAATGATTATGTCCGGCGTCGTCTCCGATATTGCCCTGCGTGGAGAATTCGATCAGGAGACGCGGTCCCTGAATGCGGTAATACACGCTGCCGCTGCCGTCGACCGGGCCATGCCAGGCGAACCGGGTTTCGTGCAGGTCGGGAGCGATCTCCGCATGGCGCGCTTCGGCTTCGGTTTCAGGCAGCATGCCGACCCACAGGTCGATCAGTTCTACGAGCATATCCTGCTGCACTGACGACCACTCTCCCGCAAGGGCGCCTTCCGTGGGCGGGACAACCCCGTCCCGACCCGCCCCGGCATACACCTCTCTCGGGCGATCGGTTACTATGGCGGCGGCTTGCTGTGTCTCGTCCAGCGCCTGCACCAAGGCCAGTCCTCCCTCGAGTTCCGCTTGCAGGGGCGCGAAGGTTTCGCCGCCGTCCTCGAACGTGGCCGGCTCCACGCCAAGAAACGTGGGGCTCAAGAACATCCGCCCTTCGTCGATCGTCACGTTCACGGCAAGGTGATGCCCTCCGAATTGCCATGACCACGCTTCCGTGACGGAGGGTGCGCCGAACACGGCGAACCAGTAATTGTCTTCCGTCCAGCCGAACCGGGCTGCACGGGGGGACGATTGCGCCAGGATTTCGTCCGCCCGCACGATCCGGCGCACTTTTTCGAAGCCTTCCGTGCTCAGGGACGTCTCCAGCACGGCAAACACCGAGGCCCGTTGCTCTTCGTTCAGGTCGCCCATGCGGATGCCGTTTCGCTCGAAGTCGGTAATGTTCGCGGGCAGATTCGACCAGTTCCGGCGTTTTTCGTCGTCCAGATCGTACTTCACTTGCTCCAGCAGGTCCTCGTCGAGCGTAGCGTACAGCGCTTCGACCGCAGCAACCACTTCCGCCGTCTTGGCGTGGTTCGAAACGGCGCCTGGGGGCTGCGGCGCCTCTTTGTTCGGATCGGGATGGTTTCCGGAGTTCCCTGCCGTTTCACTGTACGCCGCGACCGAGACGGCCAGTACAAGAAATGCAAGGACGAGCATGCGTGACGGGTTACGGAGCATGAAAGGAGGTGGTCTTTTGAGATGATGTCAATCGTTATACCCCGGCAAGAGGCGTTTCATTCCGCCCGGGGTGTGTTTTTGAAGGTCCCATCTATCCGCCTGTTCCTGCGGTGTAGCTTCGGGCCGCAGCATGCCCCCGCCCGCCGAAGCGATTCGGAGAAGCCCGCAACCCGCACCTCTGTCCTGCGTATATCGTTAAAGTTCCGTTTTTTGCGTGTATTCGGGGAATGCGCCCACTCGCTGAAACATTCCAAGCCCTCCCTTCTCTTTGCACGAACACAAACTTCCCGAAACCGAAACGGCGGTGCTTGTGGGCGTTGTGACGCCCGACTCCTCTCGATGGGACGTCAACGACTCGCTCGACGAACTGGCCGAACTGGCTTCCACAGCCGGCGCCGTGGTTACCGATCGGATGACGCAGTCCCTCTCCAGGGTGAATCCGACGACGTACATCGGGAAGGGCAAGGTCACTGAATTGAAGAGTCTGATCGGGGCCCGGGGCAGCGATCTCGTCATTTTCGACGACGATTTGTCCCCGGTGCAGGTTCGCAACCTGGAAAAGGCGCTCGACTGCAAGCTGGTCGACCGCTCGGCGCTGATTCTGGATATTTTCGCTACGAGGGCCCGCTCGGCGGCCGCGCAGACGCAGGTCGAACTGGCGCAGCTCGATTATCTCAGAACGCGCCTTACACGGCACTGGACCCACCTTTCCCGCCAGAAGGGCGGCATCGGCACGAAAGGGCCGGGGGAAACGCAGATCGAAACCGACCGCCGGCTCATCGGGAACCGTATGGCCGTTCTCAAGGAGCGGCTGGAGAAGATCGACCGGCAGCGCACCATCCAGCGCAAGGGACGCAAAGGGTTTACCCGCGTGGCGCTGGTCGGGTACACGAATGCAGGCAAGTCCACGCTGATGAATGTGCTGGCCGACGCCGAGGTGTTCGCCGAGGACCGTCTCTTCGCCACGCTCGACGCCACCACGCGAAATGTTCAACTGGGCGCCAACGGGCAGGTGCTGCTTTCCGACACGGTCGGATTCATCCGCAAACTGCCCCACAACCTGATCGAGAGTTTCAAGAGCACCCTCGACGAGGTTCGCGAGAGCGACGTGCTGCTGCATGTGATCGACATGACGCATCCCCGGTACGAGGATCATATCGACGTGGTGCGCGCCACGCTGGGCGAACTGGGCGTGGCGGACAAGCCGCTCCTGCCCGTATTCAACAAGGTGGACCGGCTGGAAGAGCCGGAGCTCCTCGGCGCGCTCCGGTCCCGTTTTCCCGAGGCGGCTTTCGTGTCGGCGCTGCGCGGGATCGGCCTCGGTGATCTGAAGGAGCGCCTGCTGGCCGTGATCGAGCGCGATTTCGTGGAGCGGACCGCGTACGTTCCCCTTGCCGAGTGGCAAATGATCGCGCGTATTCACCGGGAAGCGGAGGTGGTGGCCGAAGAGTATCTGTACGCCCGAAACGGGGAGCCCGCAGAAGAGGAAGCGTCCGGGGATCCGATCCCTGTCGCCCGGCTGCGTTTCCGGTGTCCCCGGCAGTTCGAGCGGGATATTCGTCCGGTCCTGAAACGGTTCGACGGGTTGCGGATCTGCGCCCAGGAGTGATACGGTTCCGCGTTGCGGTTCCGGGGTAAAACGACAGCAAGTTGGCAGTGAAACGACAAGGATTTGTCATTAAATAACTGAGGTGAAAAACGGTCGGCTTTTCAAATCGCCAAGGCTATGCCGTTTTGTCACGCTGGTGCGGCAGATAGGAATCGCCCGATTTCGGATTGCCGGGATGCGTCGGCCGGATCGCCTCAACGTAGAGCGTCTCGCCCATAGCCCGAACGCGCCATCAACATGCAACCAGGTTGTTGAACCGTAGCCACTTGCCCTGTATCTTGGCAGCCCTTTTCCAACAAAACCCCGCTGATAATGAACGTACGCCACATTGTAATTGCAGCACTTGTTTGTCTGGTGTCGCCCACCACGCTTATCGCGCAGGAAGGGTGGTATTTCGGTATGGAAATAGGCCCGGCCATAGCACCGGGAATGCGCATAGACGAATCCGATAACGATTGGAGCACGCAATGCGACCTCATAAACAACCCTGAACAGGTTGAAGTGGGTGAGGGCCAATGTGTCAATGCCCCACCGCCCGGCGCATGGTACAACGATATTGACGGTGCCAGCGGTGCCATGGGTGGCCTGACAGTAGGGCATACCTTTAGGCATGTTCGCATCGAAGGCGAGACTTCCTTCCGCACGGTGAACTACGGCGGGTCCGTGCCTATGGTGATCGGAGACGTTACCACACGGGAAAAGGAAAACAACGAATTGGAAGTGGCTGAGGGCGGCATTGGCGACGTACAGACGTTTCGACTTGGCGCTAATGCGTTTTTTCACAGAGGTTCGTTTTACGCCGGAGGCGGAGTCGGTATCGTGGCTGTCGGGCTGGACCGGCACTCACGCTGGAAACGAAACGACGATCCCGCACAAATTGCCACGTTCGACGACCCAATTATGAAGGCACGTATTGCGGGCACGACATCAATCTCCAACCACAGACTTCAAGACACGTTGGTCGGCTATCAGCTTATTGCTGGTTACGATCATGCGCTAAACGAACAGGTGTCGATAGGACTGAAGGTGCGTTGGTCGAAGTTATCGAAGTTCGAAGATGGCGCATCCTTTACACAGCTACGCAGCCACGAATCGAACGTCGGGCGAGGGTTCGACGTGCGTTACCGGACCACCACGAACGACTTGTCAGCGGTTGGCCTGACGCTCACGATGAAATACCTACTTTGATTTTGGGAATCCTGTTTTGTCAAGCATTGTTTATAATTCCCCTATATTCCTCTATACCCCGGAATCATTATAAACGGATGGAATCATGAGCACCCTCAAACGCATCGTGGGCGTATATCTCCTTCTGGTGGGCATCGCGGTTGGCGTGCATACCGTCGTGGAGCCGCTGTATTACGCTTCCACCGAAGCGGATCCGTACAGCCCGTTCTGGAATATCCTGAATCCATGCATGGCAGTGGCCCTCCTGCTGACCATGTTGTTTGGCCACCTCCGCATGAAACGCGTGTGCAGCGAAGGGGGAAGCGGGCCGGTTACCCGCGAATACCTTTGCGCGAACGTGCTGTATTTCGGCGCCTTCTTCATCGGGATTATGTTCTTCTGGAACTGGTTCAACCTCCACAGTCCCGAATTCACGGCCATAGGCCCGCAGGCCGTTTCCCTCACATGGATCATCATCGACGCTGCGCTGCCGCTGCTTTTGTGCGCGATGGGTGCGCACCTGACAGGTTGCAGTTGGTGTAAAGAAGGGGAGTAGGGTAGTCTCTGATGAGGGTATAGGAGGCGTTGTCCAGGGAGGGCTATCCTTACGCGCGGCGGTCAATTTCCTCTGGTGTCAAGCATCTTGCGTGGCGGATACCTTCGGAGAATACGCCTTCAAGACCCCGCCGAATCCCCTTCCCGCTCATACCCGCCACACCGCAACACCGGAAGGCGCGGATATTTCGGGTACGTCGGATCGGTCCGGGAGCGTTTGCACAGGTAGAACCGGCTTTCCGCCCGGGAAATGACGATGCGGGCGTGCCGGCAATGAAGGCAAAGCCCCACCTGCGCTTCTTCGTCAGTGGTGTTCCTGGCCATTCCAGTATCTCCACCCGCTTCCGCGGTGTCCGAAGTCGAAACGCCCCGGATGCAGGAACTCCGCCAGAATCTCGGCCGATTCCACCATGCGGGGTCCGGGGCGATTGAAGAAGTGATTCCCGTCCGTCATGACCACGCGCCCCTGTTTGACAGCGGACAGTTCCCGCCATACCGGGTGCGCCGCCAGCGGCGCCATTTCCCGGAAGGACCGCTCGATACCGAAGCCGCACGGCATGATGGCGATCACGTCCGGATCGGCTTCGGCAAGTTGTTCGATATTGAAATATCCGGAATGTTTGCCGGGCTCGCCAAAGAGGTTTTCGCCGCCCGCGCATTCGACCAGTTCCGGCACCCAGTTGCCCGCGCTCATCAGGGGGTCGATCCATTCGATGCATGCGATGGAAGGGCGGCTTTCGGCCGAGGCCGTTTCCGCGCGAAGCGCTTCAAGCCGGTCCGTGAGGCGCGCCACGAGATCGTCTCCCCGCGCCGGATCGCCGAGGTCCGACGCGACGATCCGTATGTCCTTCCACACATCGCTCAGGGACATGGGTTCGAGGGATACGATCCGGGGCTGCGAGCCCACGAGTTCGCACACCGCCTTTTCCACATCCTTCAGGCTCACGGCGCAGACTTCGCACTGGGTCTGCGTAATGATGACGGTCGGTGCGAGGCGGTCGAGGAGTTCGGCGTCCACACGGTACACGGACAGGCCGTCGGCCACGATCGCCCGTACCTGATCGTCGATGGACTTGCTGTTGGCTTTTACCTCGATTTTCGAGCTCGAACAGACCGGGAGCGAGGCGGTGGAGCGCGGATAATCGCATTCGTGGGACCGGCCCACGAGCTGATCCTCGAAGCCCAGGGCGCACACGATTTCCGTGGCGCTGGCGATGAGGGTTATGATGCGATTTGCCATGGGGCTTCCTTGCTATTCCCGCCTTCCGAAACGAGATTGGGCCAATGTAGACGACGGGGTATCTCGAATCAAGACATGGGGTGATGTGGAACCGGACTTAATCAGAGTATCCTATATCGAAGGAACGTGTACTTCTGCAGCAGAAGTCCCGGTCGGTGGGTAGCTTATGATGCGCTCCGCGGTTCGGACTATGCCACGGTTGCCCCGATCCCGGTTGCCACAACGTCGGTCATCAACTGGAGCCCGTAAAATGCCACACGATTACAGCAGCCCCCGAATCCTTCGATTCTCCCTCTCCTTCGTGTTCCTCCTCGCCGCGGCCACCACGGATGTCGCCGCGCAGGAAGGTGCGGACGGATACCGGACCCCGGCCGCCGAACTCGCCGCGCTCGTCGATGCCCCGGCGACCCCGGGGGTCAGCCTGAGTCCCGACGAGTCGGTGATGCTGCTCACGATGCGGCCCAGCCTGCCGTCGATCGCCGAAGTCTCGGCGCCGGAACTGCGGATCGCCGGACTGCGCATCAACCCGCGCACGAACGGCCCCAGCCGCGCGCGGCCCTCGAACGGTC
>VXPQ01000063.1 GCA_009839485.1 Bacteroidetes bacterium SB0662_bin_6 | reverse complement strand
TCCTCGCGCCTTGATTGACGCCGTGCCTGACGGAACAGAGCATCGTTGCATAGTGTCAACAGGGCCTCAGAGACTTTTCGGGTAAACGAAGTGAATCGGGATCATGCAAAACGCGCCGCGGGGGAATCTGCGGCTTCATGGGTGCAGAAAGGCATGCGCGTCGGTCTGGGTACAGGGACCACGATGGCATACGCGCTGGAGGCGTTAGGTCGTCGCGTGCGTGAAGAAGGGCTGTCTTTTTCGGGGGTTGCGACCTCGATAGCCACGGAGCGGACGGCTCGCCGGCTCGGCTTGCCGCTCGTTACGCTTGCCGAGGCGGGCCGGCTGGATATGGCGATCGACGGCGCCGATGAGATCGATCCGCAGTGGCGCCTTATCAAAGGCGGCGGCGGAGCGCATACCCGGGAAAAGATTGTGGCGGCCCAGGCCGACCGTTTTGTGGTGCTGGTGGACGAATCCAAGGTTGTGCGTCGGCTCGGCGTTGCTTTTCCCGTACCTGTGGAAGTGATGCCTCTTGCGGTGCATTCCGTCACGGAGGCGCTGCGAGGTCTCGAAGCGTCGCCGACACTACGCACCGATGAGGGGGGGATGCCGGTGTACACCGATCAGGATTTTCACATCCTGGACGCCTTCTTTGAGGGAGGTATCGAAAACCCGGAGGCGCTGGGGCGGGCGATCAAGAACATACCGGGGGTTCTCGACCACGGCATCTTTGCAGGATATACCACCGATGTGCTCGTCGGAGACGAGACCGGGGGGGTGCGTACGCTGGCGAAAGGCGCTTAATCAGAGTGCCCTTAAAAAAACAACGCCGCCCGGATGCTTCGTCCGGGCGGCGTTGTTTATGCGCTTATTTCAGTGTGCTTATTTCAGCTTGAAGGTAATCGGCAACGACATCCGCACCTTGACAGGCTTTCCGCGCTGTTTACCGGGCGTGAACTTCGCCTGCTCCACGGCACGGATGGCTTCCTCGTCACAGCCGGCGCCAATACCCCGGGAGACAACCACATCCTGCACGTTGCCCTGTTCGTTGACGACGAATTGCAAAAATACGCGTCCTTCCACGCCGGCCTTACGGGCGATCTCGGGGTATTTTACTTCGGCCTGTATGGCAGCTATACCCCCGATCGGTTCAGGCATCTGCTCCACGATTACGAAGATCTCAGGCTCTTCATCCTCTTCCTCCGGTGGCGGCGGTGGCGGGGGCAGGGCGGCCGCAGGGGCATCGAGGTCCAGCGAAGCATCGAGGTCAAGGATATCATCCTCGAGAATTTCATCGTTCGGCACCTCTACGGGGACGGGCGGTTTCGGCGGCGGAGGGGGTTGCTCGATTTGCTGCGTTTGCTGGATTTCCTCCATGGTGATCTGCTCCTGTTCCGGAAGCACGATCTCGAAATCGCTCTTGTTGGACCAGTCGGCGCGGAAGGCAACGATGAGAATGCCCAGCGTGACGATCAGGCCCGCCTCCATATAAAGCGTGTATTTGTTCTTCAAGTTGAACTTGTCTTCCTTGTGCAAAGCCATGTCGCTGTCCCCGGATAGTTTGGGATACGGATCAGGGTGTCGGAAAATTTACCGTGCTGTCAAGCGCCCATACACTGGTTTCATGTGCGTTTTATGCATTTTTCGGTTGGAACCTTACATATCGCCATACCGCACACAAACCCACATTACCCCTAACATACGGAAAAACGCCCGGTTCCGTGAATTCGTATTATGAATTCCGACAATTTCCCCGAGTGGCGTGCTTCTTTTTCTACGTGTTATCCCACGCCGAGGCGTTCTTTCATCGCGAACGGCAATTCGTCGAGGAGGTCGGTGGCCCGCAGCGATCGCCCCGCTCGTTTTGCAGCGTACCGGTCTGCGGCGGCGCCTCCAAGGTGCAGACCCGCTATGGCAGCCTGTTCCACCGACAATCCCTGCGCCAGCAGGCCGCCGCATATACCGGCCAGCACGTCCCCCGTGCCTGCTGCCGCCAGCGCTGGTCCGCCAGTGGCGTTGATCCAGGTGCTGCCGTCAGGCGCCGCCGCAAGGGCGGGATATCCTTTGAGCACCAGCACGCAGTCGTACGTATCCGCGACATACCGCGCCGCAGCCATCCGGTCGGCGGGATCGATGTTTGCTTCGTCGAATGCCCCGCCGAACAATCGGCGAAATTCGCCATCATGGGGTGTCAGTATCCAGCGCCTGCCTGCCCGGCGCCGCAGGAGGTCCGTCTGCCCGATCAGGGCATGGAGCGCATCGGCATCCACGACGACCGGGGCTGCCGTGGTTTCCAGCAGCCGGAGGACAAATGCCCGGGTGCCCGGCGCCCGGCCCAGTCCGCATCCTGTCACGACGGCCCCGGATTTATCCAATCGTTCCGAAAGCGCCTCCAGCGCACCTTCGGCCTCTATACCGTCACCCGAAGCCGGGAGCGGAATGGTGGCGACATCCGTGAGTTGAATTTCCAATGAATCCCGGATGCGGTGATCGCATCCGCATACTACATAGCCGGCTCCGGCGCGCGCCGCTCCCTCTGCGGCCATGATCGCCGCGCCGGTCATTTCTTCCGAGCCTGCTACGATCAGCGCCAGTCCCACGGAGTATTTGTGTGCTTTGGCGTTGCGTACGGGCATCCAGCTGCGTACGAGGTCGTCGGAGGCGCGGTATCCGGATCTGACCGGGTCTCCGTCTGCGGCTTCACGGAGTACAGCGCCCGGGATACCGATGTCGATCACCGCGCATTCTCCTGCGTATGCAGGTCCTTCGTCCAGACAGAGTCCTGTTTTGAGCGCGCCCATGGTACAGGTCAGGTCGGCCCGGAAAGCAGTGCTTAGGGGTTTGCCGAGGTCGGCGTGGAGGCCGGTTGGAATGTCTACGGCCACTTTCAGGCCGGACGCCGCGTTGAGTCGCTCGACCAGAGTCCGCACCGGCTCGCGCAGGTCGCGCTCCAGTCCAATACCCAGCAGGGCGTCTACATGCACGGCTGCATCGGGCCATGCGGCGTCCGGTTCGTACGGGAGAATATGGAGCCGGTCGTCGGGATCTGTTTCCGCCAGCTTCCGGAGGGTGGCAAAGTGCGCGGCGACATCCCCCGCCAGTGCCCTGCCCGCCGATCCATCCTCGCTACGGTGCAGATGAAGCACCTGCACGGAGGCCCCCGCCTCGTAGAGGTATCTCGCCAGTACGAACCCGTCTCCTCCGTTATGCCCCTTTCCGCAGTATACGCGCCATGCACCAGTAGCACTTTCCGGTTGTATTGTCTGCAAGAGGCGCATGGCGGCGCCTTTTCCAGCCGATTCCATGAGGGTGTGGGCCGGTATGCCGAAATCGTGGATGGTGCGTTCGTCGGCGCGGCGCATGGCCGCGGCGCTCAGAACCGGTTCGGGGGGCATGGCAGGCATGGTCATGGAATGGAAACGACCGCTGGAATACGAAGCGTGTCCGGCAAGGTTGTTTCCCAGCGGGCGCGGACACGTACCGGTTCCGTCAGAAAATACGCCGGCTCCGGCGGGCGGTACGGAATCAGCGTGCCCTTGTCCCATTGACCGTTTTCGTTCCGGTCAAGCCAGGCGCGGAGCTGGTACGCCCCGGCGGGCAACCGCGGCAACAGAAAGGCGCCGGTAGCCTCCACAGTGGCCCGCCAAGGCGGGGCTGCATCCTGCACATTTAGGGTGTCCGGCCAGGTTTCGACGACCACGGGGTGCGGCTCGCCGGGTACGACCACCCCCCGAATTTCTCCGGTTTCTTCGAGGGGAACGGTCTCGGGGGCGGTCTCGTCTTCCGTTTCCGGATCGGTTGCAGGCGCACGCAGGGAATCGGCGCGGACGGTGTCGATCCGGGTCAGCATCCAGGGGATTTTCAGGGATGTCCGGGATGTATCCGCGAGTAGCGCAGGGACCGGCGGCGGCGCAAAAGATTCACCCGGATCGGGACGGGTATTGTAATTTGCATCTTCGAGCGCTGCCACGAACCAGTGCCGCTCCGTCATGTATTCGAACCGGAATACGCCGTCGGGATCGGTTTGGGTACGGTACGCCGGACGAACGGGCAGAGAGTCGGGCGGGGCGCTGTCGGGCGCCGCATACGCCAGTACGTCTATGCCGGGGGCGGGTGCGCCGTTATGACTTTGCACGACCCGTCCGGTCAGGACCCCGGCATTCAGGGTCGGCCCCGTCGAAAAAGCAAGGATGATGGGGGCGGCAAGCGCAATGCCGCGCAAATCCCGCAAATTGGTATCAAGGGTGAACACATAGGTGGTGCTGTCGCGCAACGGGTCGGCAAGCCGGATATCGACGCGGGGGCCTCTCCAGTCCAGTTCCGGGGGCGTTTCCGGCTCCGGGATGATGGACAGGGCTCTTCGGAAGGAGGTCTCGTTGATGTATTCCGAAAAGACGATGCGGAGGGAAGCCCCGGATACGTTCGTGGCGCCGCCGGCGGGGATACTCTCGACAATGTGCGGCGGGGTATTGTCCGGTGGGCCTCCTCCGGGCGGGAGGGGGGTAGCGCAGGCGGCCCACAGCGTAACGCACCATAGCGGGGCAGCCCATCGCGCGCCTCGCCTCATGCGGTGTCCGATCGGTGTGCATCGCTTTCCGGCAATGCGCCGCCATGCCTTGATGCGGGCGCTCATGAAGAATCTTCTCCGGACGAACGGAGCGAGAAAAACAACCAGGCCGTGACGGTCATGGCCGCGGTCAGGACGACGGGTTCCAGCATACGGCGGACCCGACTCCTGCGCGGCGGCGCACCCTGCGTTTCAGGCCAGGCTTCGGTTTCCACGGCGGTGCGTTGCGCTCGTGTGATGACGTCCGAACGCATGAGGGCGCAGCGATCGTCGGCAAGCACACGGCCATCCTGGTCCGCGATGTCGTAGCGGAGTACGAGGCGCACTTCGCGGGCAAGTTGTTTCCGGCGTCTTTTTTCGTAGTGTACGCCGGCTTCTTCGATGGCGTAGGCGATTCGAAGGCCGGGCCTGGTCGAGTCCGGGAGAAATATGGTGCGCCCATCGGCTTGCCATGCGGCTACAAGGACGGCACGGACATACGGCATCTCCTCGGGAGCGTGCAGGATCAGGTCGCCCTCCGTTTCGGGAAGCGTTCCGAGGCAATCGATCGCCATCTCTTCGAACAGGACCCGATTGACCGGTTGCGCGGCGCCGGAGCGAGCGGATGCGCACACGCCGAATATAGCGAGCGCCACAAGGAGTGCGGGGGCTGCCGCGGCACAGCGCGCCGGGGATGCAGGGGGCGGTTGCGGGGATAGACCGGATGGCCGGAAAGGGTCGGGCATCGTACTGCGTAGCGGTTCGTGCGGCCGAATGCGCTTGAAAATACGCCACGATGCATCGAAACGTTCGGTCTGCGGCGCGGTTTTGCGACTCCGGGGGCCTTGTTTCCGGTTTTCGGGAAGCCCCGAAGGGCGCATCATGTTCGCGACGCCTCGAATCCGCAGTGTTTTCTGCTGATTTCAACGATCGAATCATGATATTCTTTCATTGCGAATGTGATGTGCTGAGCGAAGTGGTTTTGATCAGAGTATCCGTATCTTCGGAGTGCGATTTTTGAAATCCGTTCCGCATTGCATACTCCCTGAAACGATAGCCTGCAACATGTCCTCCGCGCATCCCGGCGCCGATTTCGCCGCGCTCCGTACCCGTTACCGCGACCGGTACGAGCATGAACTGTTCGAACGCGTGATCCCGTTCTGGGAGCGCCATGCTCCGGATCCCGAGCACGGCGGCCATTTCAATAATCTGGACCGGGACGGGGCCGTATACGACACGACCAAGCACTTGTGGATGCAGGGACGCCTGGTATGGATGTTCAGCAAATTTTATCGCACCGTCGAGGCCAGACCTTCCTGGCTTGCCATGGCCCGAAGCGGTATGGATTTCATGCGCAAGCACGCCGTACGACCGGACGGCAGGGTCTGTTTTTCAGTGACGGCGGATGGACGGCCCGTGTATCTCCAGCGCAAGATCTTCACGGAGTGTTTTTACATCATGGCCCTTGCAGAGTATGCCCGGGCCGCGGAAGAGCCGGAACTCCTTCGCGAGGCGTATGAAGCGCTCGAAACGATGTGGGAATGGGCCTGGGACTGGACGAAAGTGGGTCGCCCGGCCCACGAGGGGCAACCCCCTTCGCAAGCGCTGGCCGTGCCGATGCTGATGCTTAATCTGATCGAGGAAGTGGCCGGCGACGATTTCGGAACATACCGGGCCGAGGTGGAGGACTGTATCCGCCGAACGGCCCTGCATGTACACCCCGATGCGCGGCGCGTGTACGAGGTTGTCGCTCCGGACGGCAGTTGCCTGGACGGCCCGGAAGGCCGTATGATGACGCCGGGGCATGCCATCGAGGCAGGGTGGTTTTTGCAGCACTGGGCGCAGCGATTGGGTCGCCCGGATGTGCAGCAGCAGGCCCTCGACATGGTACGGTGGTCTTTCGAAAACGGCTGGGACAAGGAGCACGAGGGGCTGTTCTATTTTGTGGATGCGGAAGGGTATTCGCCCGTTCCGCTCGAATGGTCCATGAAGTTGTGGTGGCCGCATTGCGAGGCGCTCTATGCCCACCTTCTGGATTATTTTCTGACAGGTGACGCCGCTGATCTTGCCGCCTTCGAGAAGGTGGATCGCTATAGCTTCGAGCGGTTTTCCGATCCCGAATACGGGGAATGGTTCGGGTATCTGGACCGGCAGGGCGCCGTGACGCATCGCTTCAAGGGCGCCCCGTACAAGGGGTGCTTTCATGTGCCCCGCGCCCTGTGGCTGTGCCTGCGCCTGTTGGACGAACAACCTGCCTGGGATTCCTGACGATGCAGGCGCCTCCTGCCCCTGTAATTTCCGGCGGGCCTTGCCTTTCCCCATGAAAGGGCGTATCGTGGAAGCGCTTCGCCGTTTCGCAGGGATCCCCCCCCGTCATTAATGAACGTTCTTTTTACCTGGCTCGACTGGCTCTGGGTGGCGGCGTTTCTGCTGCTGATGATCGGCAGCGGCGTGCTGTTTTACCGTCTCGGCAAGCGTTCCCAATCCGATTTCTTCCTGGCGGGGCGGGGGTTGCCCTGGTGGTTACCGGCTTCTTCGGTGTATGCGACCCACACGGCTACCGACACCCCGATGTGGATTACGGGGGTCATTTACAAATACGGGCTGGCAGGCATCTGGTACACCTTTTTCTCGGCATGGGCCGCTATCAGCGCCTTCGTTTCGACGCGCATTTTCCGCCGGTCGCTGGCCTACACGCAGGCTGAATGGAACGTGGTGCGGTTCACCGGCCTCGGCGCGGAAATGCTGCGCGGCTGGATGGCCGGATGGCAGGTTTTCATGAACATGTTCGTGTTGGGCTGGGTGGGCATTGCGATGGGTAAGGTGTGCGCCTTCCTTTTCGGATGGCCGCTGTGGGTGGGGCTCGTGTCGTTCTCGTCCGGGTGCGCCATTTATGTACTGGCGGCGGGGTACTGGGGCGTCGTCATGGCCGATTTTCAACAGGGAGTGATTGCCTTTCTGGTCATTATGATCGTGTCGATCTGGGGGATCATGGTGGCGGGCGGTCCCACCGGCATCGCCGAAAAACTCATGATGCTTGGCGAGACGGATCGCATGAATCCGTTTGCGTTCACGGGATGGTGGACCGGAGAATTTCCCGCTGCCTGGTTCTTCACGATGATGGTGATCGCCATTCTCGGAGGATTCGGTATGGGGACGAGTATCGACTGGTATCCCGAGGCGCAGCGCATCCAGTCGGCCCGCACGGTGCGTGACGCGAGTTACAGCATCTGGTGGGGTACGCTGGTCGGGCTCGTGCGCAACTCGGTCTGGGCCGTGGCCATTCTTGGTTTTTTCGTGCTTTTTCCGGGCATGACCGAAACGTCCGAGTACGAGATGGGGTGGTTCCGACTGGGCTTCGATTACCTGCCTGTGGGCATGATAGGCTTCTTCTTTGCCGCCATCCTTGCCATCCATCTTTCGACCATTTCATCGCATCTGAACCTCGGCGCGCTGTATGCCACCCGCGATCTGTACCAGCACTACTGGAATCCCGAGGCGTCTGAACGCACCCTGGTGTGGGTGGGTCGCTGGTCCACGCTGATTCTGCTTCTCGGTTCGTTCGTGTACGGGTTGATGATGGAGAACATTACGGAGTGGCTCATTTTCGCGCTCTGGATCATGACCGCCGGGATATGGCTGCCGAACATCCTTCAGGTGGTATGGTGGCGGTTCAATGCATGGGGATATCTGTCGGCCTGGATCGCGAATCTGGGTTTCAGCTGGCTGGTGGTGTGGATATTGCCCGAGTTCGGAGTGATTCCGGAACTGGCCGATTACCAGCAGTTCTGGCTGCTTATGCTGCTGGGCGCCTGTGTTTTCATTCCCACCACATTTTTGACGAAGCCGGAAAGTATGGATCATCTCGTCAAGTACTATGTGCAGGCGCGTCCCCTCGGATGGTGGGGGCCGGTTCGCCGGGAAGCCGAGCGCCGCGGGTTGATCCAGAAGGATTCCCCGGAGCGCCCCATGACTGTTTGAGATACCGATCGCTAACCTTCTTGCTGCATCATGCCTCTCATTCGACGCACATGGACGGCTGCGGAAGCCGACAAATGGACCCGGGAAGACTGGTTCGTCATCGTCCTCTCGCCGATTTGCTACTTTGCGCTGACACTGGGTGTGGCCTTGTCCTTTCTCCTGCTTTGGGAGGGGTTCGCGATCACTGCCGCCAGTATCGTGCTCATCGTGTGGATGCATTGGATCATTGACCCGAAGATGAAAGCCATTTCGGAAGAGTACGAGAAGAACCAGCAGGAATACCTGCGCGATCTGGAAGATTCCGTCCGCTGGAAACAACACGAACAGGCTGCGCCATGACGGAAAGTCTGACTACGGTTATCGGAATGACTATTGCGTACGCGGCTTCCCTTCTGGGGCTGTTGCTGGCGTGGCGTTCCTATCGCAAGCATCACAAGAAGTGACTGCCATGTCCTTGTCTTTGCTCATGCAAGCCGCCGCACCACAGATCACATGGGTGGGCGTCGTGATTCCCGGCGCGATCTTTCTCGTGGCCTTCGCCGTTACGTGGTTGCTGTACAAGCACTTTACGAAGCAGCTGGAAGATTGATGATCGGTCCTGCGTCCGGATCGGGTGTTCCCGAGGACGCCCATCCGGTTTTCGATGCCCATTTCCATATCGGTCCGTACGGAACGCAGGCATTCGCCGGGCGCCGGATCATGCCCATTCCCGAGGCCCTCGACCATGCTTCAGGCGCCGATTGCGCGGCGTATCTCGCCCGGCACGGTATCGACGCGGGGGTCATCGTACCCACCTATCTCGACCGCCAGGAGGCGGCGTTCGAATACAACGCCTTGCTCATCGACGCCGTGGAGGCCTATCCCAATCTGTACGGCGGGTTATGGGTCTCGCCGCTCCCGCAGGTCGAATCGCTCCTCCACGCTGCCCTGGCCCGTTTGCCGCATCCCAAGGTACGCGCGCTCAAGATCGCGTCGAACACCTGGGCGCCCTACGGCATCGATCCGGCCAGTTGGGACAGGTCCGTGCAACGCAATATGGAGCGTATTCTTGAAGCCGCCGCCGGCCATGGGCTGGTCATCCATTTTCACACGGGATACTTACCCGGCGCGGATCCCCTGGAGTTCGATCTTTTTCTGCAACAGTACGGGCACCGGGCCACGTATCAACTGGTGCACTGCGGAGAGGCCATTGCGCCGGCGTTCACGTTCGTGCCGCGTTTTCCGGGATGGATCGAGGAGGGTTTCGATGTGTACACGGATACGTCTATCGTACCGGGCTTTGCCCCGAGATGGCTGCTCGACGAACTGGACCGGCGCAATCTGGGTTTCGGGCGCGTCCTGTTCGCCACCGATTCGCCCTGGGGATTTTTCCCCGCCGAATACTGGAAGATCGCGGGGCTTGATCTCGATCCCGAAGTGAAAGAGCAGATTTTTTGGGGTAATGCGGCAAGGTTGTACGGGGTGGGGTAGGCCTTGCCGTCAGGGTTTGGATATGACCCCCGGTGGGAGTTCGTAAACGAGACAGCCTCAAGGGCTGATAACGCAAGCGATCCCACCGTTTCTCAGAACCGGTATTTCAATCCCAGCGTTGCGACCAGCGATTCGAAGCTGTCGAACGTCAATTCCCCCGAGAAGGGCGTTACGCCGTCCGCGCGAACCGGCGCATGGCTGCGGATGATCGACCACACGACATCTTCTTTCAGGGTCCCGAAACGGGTCCAGTGAGCGGTGAGCCCGATCGTGGTGCGTTCTCCGACGGCGTAATCCATGCCGGCCAGCACCTGAAAGCCGATGACCGTTCCGCTGACCTCGGGGTCCAGCATACTGAATGTCCCGGCGGCCCGGAGCGGTCTGTCGGCAAGGGTGGCAGGCGGTTCCACATCCTGGTATCCTTCAGCGATTGTTTTGCGCAGCAACCGCCGGTTGTAGTTCAGGTTGGTGCCGGCTATACCGACGCCTGCGCCCACGGAAGGCGTCCAGGGGGAGTTGTTGCTGAAGTCGTAGTAGACGTTTGCAAAGACCTGGTGGGCGCGATAGCCGGAGATAGTTTCGATCGGCGGATACACGTTGCTCCATTCACTGGCTTTGCTGACCACGGCCTGGTTGGTGGTCGATTGAACGAGCGGCGACGTATCGTTTCCGTAGCCCTGTATCCGGTACGCGAGTTCGAAGCGCAGCGCCTGGAGGGCATATCCGACGCTGAGCCCGCCGGTGAACCCGGTACCCGGCGAAAAACCATTGGAGGAGAGTTCTCTCGGCTCGGTGACCATGCATTCCGGCGCACTGCTCGGGGCCATGGTCGGATCGTCATAGACCAGACGGTCGCACTTCGTCGGGGTGGTGACTGCGGAGAGGGACGAGCCCAACTGCGCGGAGTTGGCGGCGCCGGTGTCGATTCCGATATAGAAGCCGCGGCCGTTTTCCTGGGCGTTGGCCGCATCCGCACCGAACAGGCAGACAATAAACACCGCTGCGGTGAGCGTGCGGAGGGCTTGCTGGGTTTTCATTATAAAGGGGGTGTACATGGGCGCAATTTGCCGACATGGTACGCCCGAACGCAATGAAAGGTCAATGTCATGTACTTGCGCCTGACCGGTCTTTATTGCTTTGCGGGGAAGGGGCCGACGCCGCTCGGATACGCGTTCGGTAGATATCCAGCGCTCGCTGGCGCGCCTCGGCATGGTCCACGATGGGATGGGGATAATTCTCGCCGAGTCGAACCCCGGCTTCGGCGAGAACGGCTTGCGGCGCTTGCCACGGGGCATGAATTGCCTTGTCGGGCAGCCGCCGGAGTTCCGGCACCCAGGTCCGGAGGTATTGTCCGACAGCATCGAAACGCTGAGACTGCGCCACGGGATTGAATATCCGGAAGTACGGAGCGGCGTCGACGCCGCTCCCGGCAGTCCATTGCCAACCAGCGCTGTTGTTGGCCCAATCCGCATCGACCAGGGTATCCCAGAACCAGTCCGCGCCGTGCCGCCAGTCGATCAGCAGATGCTTTGTCAGAAACGACGCAACGATCATGCGAACCCGGTTGTGCATCCAGCCGGTAGTCCAGAGTTCGCGCATGCCTGCATCGACCAGCGGGTATCCGGTCAGGCCGCGCTGCCAGCGCCGCAAGCCGGCCGGGTCGTTCCGCCAGGGCATGTGGTCGAATTCCGGTCGCATATTGACCCTTCCCATGTTCGGGTTGTGAAACAGCAGATGATGACTGAATTCCCGCCAGCCGATCTCGCGCAGAAAGGCGGCGCGGTCTGTCTCCGGTTCGATTTCACCGAGCGCAGCAGCGATCTGGCGCGGTCCGATCTCCCCGAAATGCAGATGGGGCGACAGCCTGCTCGTGCCCCGTTTGCCCGGCTCTTCGCGGTCCGTTCCATATTTGTCGACCCTGTCACGCAGAAAATCGTCGAGCCGTTGCCGGGCGCCTTCTTCCCCGGGCCGCCACACCTTCCGAAACCCTGCCGCCCAGTCCGGATCATGGCATCGCAGGTTCCAGGTTTCGAGCGCTTCGGTCGCCGGCCATGACGATGGGGGAATCGGCACCGGCCTTTCGGTCTCCGGAGGTGCAAATCCCTGTTCGAGACATCGATTCCAGAACGGCGTGAATACCCGGTAGGGTGAACCGCTGCCTGTCCGGATAGTGCAGGGTTCGAAGAGCAGCGCGGCATTGAAAGACCGTGACGTCACTCCTGCTTTTTTACACTGTGCCTCGATTTCCGCGTCCCGCCGGATGGTTGCCGGGTCGTAAAGCCGGTTCCATATGATCGACGATGCGCCGGTTTCCCGTACCAGCGCGGCAATCGTTGCCCCGGCAGGGCCCCGGCGCAAGGTGAGACGACTTCCCAGCTTCTCCAGAGCAGTGTGCAGGGCATGGAGGCTGCCATGCAGCCACCAGCGCGATGCGCCCCCAATAGGGCGGCTTCCGGCATCTTCGTCCAGGATGAAAACCGGAATGACTGATCTTCCGGTTCGGGTTGCCCATGACAGCGCGGAATTATCAGTCAGCCGCAGATCGCGGCGAAACCACATGAGAATGGGTTGGTTGCCGTTTTTCTCGGGATGTTGCTTGCCGACAGGCATTTTGGGTATGCGTGGTTACCGACCTTGAGAAATGGTTCGGCAGGATTGCGTATGCAATGAACGAGAAAGTACGACCGCGGTTTTATCCCGATACCCCCTCATTGCGAATCCACGCAGCCTGTACGTATCATACAATCTTTCCCGGACTCACATCGCGGAGATGATTATCGTGCCATTCCCCAAAACGACGACGATGGCCCGGATTGCCGGGCTGCTGGTTCTTTTTGCAGCGCTTCAGGGATGCGGATCGGCGGAAGACGCCGCCGAGTCTGCTTCCGATCTGCCGAATATTCTATGGCTCACATCGGAGGACATGAGCGCCGATCTGGGTGCATACGGCGATGCCTATGCAGAAACGCCTCACATTGACGGGTTGGCGCGGCAGGGGGTCACGTACACGAATGCGTTTGCTACGGCGCCCGTCTGTTCCCCGGCGCGGTTTACGCTGCTTACGGGCATATACGCCACGACGGCAGGCACGCAGGGCCTGCGGTCGCAAGCGCCCATTCCGGACGACATCACAGGGTTTCCGGCATATCTGCGCGAGCTTGGCTATTACACGACGAACAACGTCAAGACCGACTATAATACGGCGGCCGAGCCGCGTCTCATCGCCGAATCCTGGGATGAGAGCAGTGCCGAAGCACACTGGCGGGGGCGCGAGGACGGGCAGCCGTTCTTCGCCGTCTTCAATCACATGCACACCCATCAGAGCCGCATCTCCTTTCTGGATACGGAATTTCCCGAACTGGCCGATGGGCTGGGGACACATGATCCCGCTATCGCGCCGTTGCCCCCGTATTATCCCGACGACCCGGACGTGCGCGAGACCGTGGCCCGCTACTACGACGCTGTTACCGCCATGGATACCCATGTGGGCCGCCTGCTGGCCGAACTGGAGGAGGACGGCGTAGCGGACAACACCATCGTATTCTTCTACGGGGATCACGGGATGGGCCTGCCGCGCGGCAAGCGAGTGCTCTACGATTCCGGCCTGCATGTGCCGCTGGTTATCTATTTCCCCCCGAAATGGCAGCACCTGGCGCCGGTTTCGCCCGGTTCGTCCACCGATCGACTGGTGAGTTTCGTGGATTTCGCGCCTACGATGCTTCGTCTGGTCGGCCACGACGTGCCGGAGCATATGCAGGGCATGCCGTTTCTGGGCGGGAATTCGATGACGGAACGGGAGTTCGTGTTCGGTGCGCGCGACCGGGTAGACGAGGCGTACGACATTGCGCGTTCGGTACGCGACGAACGCTTTCTGTACATCCGCCATTATCACCCGCACCTGTCCTGGAACCAGCCTGAATTCTTTTCGGATCAGGCGCCGATCCGTCAGGCCATCACCCGGCTGGCCGAGGCGGGCGCCCTGAATGCCGCGCAGATGACCTACGCCGGTCCCTTGAAGCCGTCCGAAGAACTGTTCGATACGGTGACCGACCCCCACCAGCTTCGTAATCTGGCTGCCTCTTCCGCGTATCTCGACGTGCTGGATCGGATGCGGGCCCGGCTGACGCAATGGGAGGTGGAGACGCGGGATATCGGCTTTATGGATGAAGCCGAAGTGTTGCGGCTGGCCGAACAGACGGGGCAGGCGCCCCTCGAATTTACGGCGGATCCATCCGTTTATCCGCTCACGCGCGTGCTGGACACCGCCAACCTCGTGGGACAGCCGCGCGCTGCGAACAGACAGGCGGCGCTTCTGAGGGATCCGGACGATGCGGTGCGGTACTGGGCCGCCCTGGGGTTGCATGCGGCCGGAGCCGGGGATCCCCTGAGTCAGGATGCGCTTCGGAACGCCTTGCGGGATGCGGTTCCCGCCGTGCGCACAGAGGCGGCGGCAGCCCTTCTTGCGCTGGATGGTTCCTCGGAAGCCCTTGCCGTGCTTGAGGAGGTGCTGGAAACCGGCGATCCGCTGGATGTGCTCCGGGCAGCGCGCGCCCTGCAGTTGCTGGGCGACAAGGCGGCCCCTGCCGAAGAAACGATGCGGCGCGTTATGGAGCAGGCGCAGGACGACACGGTATACGGCCCAGATGCGTTGTACATCCGCTTTGCGCTGGAACCGGCTCTTGCCGAGGAACGGGGTGTGACGGAGGTGTATTAGGACCTGTTAGCACTATGCAGCGGCGCTCTGCGGGGCCTATTTTCCTGCCAGGCCAGGCGCCGCGAGCGCAGTGTGGCCGCCGATCCTGACGAGTCGTACTACTTTCTCGCTCGTGTTCCCGGCGTAAGCGCCGCAGTCGCGGCAGCGAATCCTCCGTTTCACTTAACCAGCATCATTGTGCGGGTCAGGACCTTGGTTCCTGCTTGTAAACGGTAGGCATACGGCCCGTTGGGCAGATCGTTTGCATCGAACCGCACGGTGTGGCGACCCGCGGGCTGCAACCCGTCGACGAGAACCGCCAGCTCGTGCCCCAGCAAATCGTACACGGCAAGACGGACTTCGCCGGCTTGCGGCAACGCATAGCTTATTGCTGTCTCCGGATTGAACGGATTCGGATAGTTGCCCATGAGCGCCACTTCGTCCGGCATCTCTTCATCCTCTGTACTCACGGGCCGGGAGCCCGCTGACGCCGGCAGCCGGGCAATTGCTTTTGCAGGGATTCCTCCTCCATGTTCGTTTTCCGCTCGTAACTCAAACTTGTATTCCGTTCCGTTCGTCAGGCCCGTAACCGTGTAGCTGCGGACACTCGCTCCATCGGGGATGTCTAACCATGCCGCAAGATCCTCGATACCAAAGGCTTCGCCGTTTTCCTTCAGCCGGTATGCGTAGCCGGTGATCTCCGAG
>VXPQ01000062.1 GCA_009839485.1 Bacteroidetes bacterium SB0662_bin_6 | reverse complement strand
GGGCCCACCCCGGGCTCTCGGGGGGTTATACGTGCCTTTCCCCGCCTTTCCCCCGCCCCAATAAGCGGGGGGGGGGGCCCCGGCCCACCGGGGGGGCGCCGTTCTTGTCAGGGATTGATAGGGGAGCCCTTGACAATAATTTTCCACGGATCGCTGAAGCCTCGCCATCTGTCATCATCGATATTGCGCTTCTGCGCGCGGAAGTTGTAGATTTGCCAGCCATCTGCCAGATCGCTGCTTTCGCCGTCATCCCTCGTGACAGTGAATTCAGCGTCGGCGGGCAGCTGGCCGGACCTGTCCGTTATGACCAGGAAGTAGTTCGTGTCCGGGGAGAGGGTGACATCTCCATCCGCCGGGAAGGTCATGACACCATCTTGCTCGACCGTTGTTGTGCCAAGGGCGCCCGCGCTGTCTCCCGGCATATAGGTATCCCCGTTCATACTGTAGATTCCAGCCTTGATGTCCGTGGCAGCCCGGCCTGTGACGCCTATGCCAACGCTTTCAATGTTGTAGCCGTTGGGGTTGCTGCCGGTAAGGAAACGTTGCGCCACGATTCTTTCCCTGCCACCGGCTTCTTGATTGCTCGTGTTCTCGACCAGTACCGGGGTCGGCGGTCCGAACTCGGTAGAGTCGGCCGAGAGAATCGTGCCTTCTGAAGGAAATTCGGCGCTGGTAAGTGGGCCTTCGGAATTGCCCGCATCGTCCATGAACCGAACCTTGACCTTGAACTTCTTGCCCACGTCGGCGTTGGTCAGCAGGTAATAGGCATCGGTCCCACCGGGAATCTCGCTCTCGTTGCCGCCGTCCACGCGTAGCCACTGATAGGTGTAGCTGGCGTAGTTCCCATCGAGCTCAGCATTGTATTGACCGTTGCTGTCGTAAATCCCGGCCGACGAGGCTGTCAGCCATCTGCCGGACTGCGCAAGCCCGGAAATTGATGGCTGGCCCGTGGCGGGGTAGTTTTCGGTATGCACAATGCCGACGATGCCCCGGACATCCATCTTGATGTTCATGTTCCTTGACTGGCGCCAGTCGCCGTCTGGCTCGTGTTTGTATGCGTAGCCGTCGTGAACGCTCCAGCCGGGCAGCGATTCGGGGTCCTCGGCGTGCGAACCCGTGTTTATTGCATTCAACCAGTGAAGTGAAATGCCAGCGTCGTCAAACCTGGGCTCAATACCGTCATTGACAACCACCCAGTATTGGGTGTTCGGCTGTAGAAGCGCTCCGGGGGGCGCCGTGAACTTGTTGACCGAATTCCATGCAAATGAATCCGGATTGCGCAAGACTGCGATAAGCTCGCCCGGCTCATTCCCGGAGCCGCCTTGATTGAGCGTAACGAGGGGAGGGTGCGTTTCATCCGCGGTTGGCGGCTTGTGGATGTCTATTCCAATAGCGCTTAGCGTGTAGCCTGCAGCGTCAGAGCCGGTCGTGAACTGCTGACCGTAAATGTTATAGACACCGCCGGTCACCGGATGCCAGGCTTGCGGCTGTTGGGAAGTGCCGACCAGGAGCCCGGTCGAAACGCGAAGTGCGCGGCTGGTCCGCGGCCCTTCCCCATAGTTTTCGTCGTCAATGAACCGCACCTTGACCCTGATCTCCTTGTTCGCATCATCGCTGGTGAGCTGGTAGGTTTCCGATTGGGCGTCGACGATATCAGTACGGACTTCACCGTCCTGGCGCACCCACTGATACCTGTAACGGTAGTGGGTCACACCGGCGTCCGCCTTTGTCGTACCCTGCCGGTCGCTGATCGTGCCCTTCCACGCCCTGAGGACAGCGCCCACTTCCCCAACGCCGGTAATCACCGGCCTTCCGGTCGCCGGGAATGGGGGTTCCTGCATCTGTCGCGGCCCCGCGTTGCTGTTGAACAGGTATCCGGCGCCGGACGGTGGCGGCGGCGGATCCCTGGGATTGTCCGGCAAGCCTGAAGCCGCTCCCATGCTCAGCGCTGTCAGCGTGAAAAGACCGACGGCCAGCGCTTGCCGGCCGACCTTTGCAAAAGTTAAGTAGGATTTCATGAAAGTTTTTCCAATAACAGATATTAATACTGTAAATATATACCGGTTTTATCGGGAAGTAAACAGATATTAATATGTATTAAATACATATATCAGGCTCCCGGAATCAAGAACGGATGCGGTAATCGTTTATCTGGCCCCGAGCCGTGTTTGAAGGGTATTCCCCTACTAAGAAAGCGGCGCCCGCTACGACCGTGAGTGCTTTCAAGTGCAAGACTTCCGGGATCCAGTTCGGGTCAGGATTGTCCTCCCGCCGCTTGCCGGTCGGGAGATTGGGTCCGGGATAGAGTCGGGATGAAACCGCAGCCGTTAAACGACTGAGCGCGTGTGGGAGGCGCTGTTGAAAGTCGATCCGCTTGCGGCAGTGGTCCGGGTCACGCTCTTTGCGTTGGTCGCGTGCCGGTTGAAGGAGTGGAAAAAGCTGTGCTGGGAAAAGCAAGGTCCGTTCCTCCACACCCGCCCACCCGGAGGAGGCCCCGGACTGTTTACCCGACCCGGCCAGAATTTCGGATTGATACATTTTTAACAA
>VXPQ01000061.1 GCA_009839485.1 Bacteroidetes bacterium SB0662_bin_6 | reverse complement strand
CTGATTCATTTTCGTACTCCTTACGAATTCCCTGGAGCGGCAAGGCGGGCCGTTCCTTCCGATGGCGGTTATAGCGCACGGGCGCCCGCGGAGTCAAACAGAATTTGTTGGCGAATGCCGTACAAAAAACGAGGCGGGCATCAAGCCCGCCTCGCCGCAACGCTAGTTGCTGGTTGGACTAGAGGATATCAAGCCCGTCGTCGATTGTGAGGAGATAATCGTCGAGCAGGTCCTGTTCGCCCTGGTCCATGTTGTCGATGAAGTCTTCGATGATCCCGCCCAGCGACATTCCCGGAGGCGGAGGCGCCCCGCCGCCTCCGTCGGTGTCGTCGTCCGCGCCATCCGTCTCGTCGTTGCTGTCGTTATCGCTGGCATCGTCCTTCAAGCCCGGTGTCTCCGGCCCTCGAGGTCTCTGGGGGTCCTTCTCGTCTGCTTGGTCGGCATTGGCAATAGTGACCAGCAACTGGATCGGGAGGTGCACAAGGGCGTGGAAATTCGCAGCAGTAAAGGCAGTGGGATCAGTGCTGGCAGGCCCGGGAGTCGCGAGGACCCCTGTGCTCGCACCTAACTCGTAAAGCCAATTGGGTGTGTTCGGCGTGGGTGTGCTCAGGCCGCCGCCATCGGTGGCCGTTAGGGTCAGCACGATCTGAATGCCATTGCGTGGATTGCCATCCATGTCGTCCGTTTCATAGTCGAAGGTCGCGCCCTTCACTGCATGCAATTCCCAGGTACTTCCGTCGCTGTCCAGATCCCGATTGGGGTCATCGCCGCCGGTCTTCGAGACCACGAACCGGTCATCGCCGCTCACGGTGATTTCATGGACGCCGAACTTGTGCCCTCGAACCGCGGCGGACCCACTGAGATTCTCATCCTGCACGTCGAGGATGGCCAGCGGAGCCTGATCCGGATCGCCTGGGCCCTTGTACTGCGTGCCCCCTTCGAAGTCATTCTCCGTGATCGTGATCTGGGGCAGAGCCCTGATGCCGTATGCGGTGAAGAAATTGGCTGTGCCGAGCTCGGCGTTGTTCGCGTCATTGGTGTTGTCAGCTTCATCCGCTCGGAAGGTGATACCTGTAGGCGCCACATTGATCCGAAGCACGATGTCGGCCGCACCGCCCGTATTTCCACCCGTAGTCAGGCCGTCAGGACCGGGAATATCGTCCGCTCTTACTTCCAGCGTAATCGTGTTGCCGTCACCGTCGGGACTGCCGTCGCCGTCGGTATCAGGGTTGCCATCGTGGCCACGGTACTGATCGCTCAGATAGGTCAGCTTCCCGCTCTTCGCCTCGAATATCAACACGCCCCCAGCGTGCTCATATACGTAGGTAGTACTTCCCGCCGCGCCAGTATTGGCACCTAGGTTGGGATCCGTCTGAGAGGCCTCCGCCACATAGCTGATCAGAACGTTCGGAGTGTCGGGATCCTGAAAGAGACTGCCCAACGGAACGGTGTGCTCGATCGCAGCGTTGTGTCCCGCGGGCGAAATGACCAGGAAGCCATGTCCCGTTCCACCCACGCTAGCTTCGATCTCATAATCATCCACCTGGACCGGACGGACATTTGATGGAGTTCCCGCTATAGCCTGGGTAGGCGTAGCAACAACAGCCGTCACGCCCGGACTGTCCGGATCGCGGCTCTGGTAGGAAACCACAGCGCGAACGTTTTCCCCGGCATGCGCCTGGGTCAGGCGCAAACTACCGGTCGCCCCGGGAATATCTACCCAATCGTAGGTTCCAGAGGCTCCAGCGTCTTCCCGTATCTGCCACTGCACCGTAACGTTGGCGTTGACATCCACGTGCAAGGTTCCGCCTGGATTGGGGCTCCCCGTAATGGTGACTGCAGCAAGCGGAGGAGCGCCCGTAGCGTCGCGCAAGTCCGACACCTGGATCGGATCGCTCACGACCCTTTCCTTGGCCGAATTGGCGCCGGTATCAGCGTTATAGTTCACCACGGCCCGGTAGTATTTCCCTTCGGCGTCGTCATCCAGACTCAAGGACGTCGTGTTTGTCGTAGAGTCGAAGGAGACGTCATCGTCATCTACCGGTGTCCACCCACCACGTCCATTCAAAGAGACTTCGAAGGAAACGATCGGATTGGCGGGGTCAGGATCGCCATCGGCATCAGCAGAAGGATCGGACACCAGCCTGGCCGCAGCATTGGCATTGAAATCATAGTCGCCGTCCACAATGCGCAGCCCGTCAGTCGAGACCGTCAGAGCATCCGAATTGGCAAGTATGGTGATATCCGCCGCGCCCCGATCCGGCGTGTTGCTGACCACGCGTGAGGTGGTCGCCACGTTGAGAGGTTCGTCCAAGCCGGTTGGAGTTGCCGGGCTTCCATCGTTAAACGCCGTGCCTACCAGTTGGGCCCGCGAGGCAGCATCGTCATTGGTGCGCTCCGTAATGGGGACGTCGTAGTAGTTCGCAATCACCCTGATCTTGCTGTCCACATCCGACTGGGTCGGGCTATAGGTATTGCTGGTGCCTTGAGAAATGACGACAACCGTATCGTCCGACAAATCGTCCGGATCGCTGCCGTCATCCGTCACTCGGAACCAGGTGTACAACACCAGAGCAGGTGTCGCGCTGCCGGCCAGATCGGGATCCCTGTTGTCGTTGAAGTTGGCCGTTAGCCGGCTGCCTTGCCGGGCGCTACCGGTAAGCGTGACGGCGCCTTCGTCAACGTCGACGTTCTGATCCACGACCGTGATGTCGTATGTCCTTTCGCCCTGTTTGCCCCTGCCGTTGTTATCGGTAGCTGTGAGCGTAAAGCTGGCTTCGTCGCCCTGGTTGTTCCGCTCCGTGCGGTCGATTGCGACGATGACCACCATTTGATCCGGCTCGGTTCCAGTGCCAGGTTCATCATCGTTGTCGCCGATGATCGCGAAATCGTAGTCGGTACCGTCGAACGTCACTGTTGTACCGGAACCCGGCCAAGGCACGTTGTCGGCAGCATCGGCTGCATCACCATCCCGACCAGGCGCGATGTCGCTCCAATCGGCCGGGCGGCGCCAGATGTCCACCCAGGACCCCGATCTGGAGGCTCCGAACTCCAAACGAGCGTCACTATCCCGATCGTCAGTCCAAAGATCTTCGAGCTTGATGTACAGCAACTTGACGTTGTCTGCGGCCTGATCGACCTGCAAATCCGAGTTCTGGACAAGCGCAGTTGCGGCACTGCTGGCTCTTGGCGCCGCCGGTGCTTCATCCTCGTCCAATATTTCAATCCGGATATCGTCGGTTGCTGCGTTCTCATTCACGGCCACGATGCCGTCTGAATCGGTTGTTACACTGCCGTCTGCGGCGAGTTCGAGTACGGTCGATTCCGTACCGTCGATTGCTGCGACTTTTATTGTGATTTCGAACCTTCCAGCAACTCTCTCGTGGTTAAGCAGCCCCGTTAACGTGCTCGAATACGGATTGGGATCCGTATCAACAGCTTCAATGTGGTAAATCCAGCTGTTGCCGCTCTTGATCGGATCGGACAACTCGAACGCCCCCGCATAGCCCTTTGCCGGGTTCGCCGCAGTGGCTGCAGCCGTGTAGAGGCCCAGTGGAGTTGCCGGCTGTCCTGCATTGGCGCCGCTGTCAATAAGCCCATCGTTATCGGCATCGTCGCCATCGTGGTCACGCAGCATCACGTTGTACGGATCGCCGCTTATGTTGCTCGTAATGGCGACGATTTTTACTTCCTTGAGCGCGAACTGATGGTCCGGTATGTCCTGATCTTCATCGGTCACCCGGAAATCGGCCACTCTCTGGTCACCTGAACCTTCGCGGTAGTCCAATTCAGTCGGCCGCGGGATATAAGGCGCGCTATTGTCAACCGTGAGGGTGCCATCGTCCGCCGCACGGGACAGGGCCACGTTCAGATTGAAGGACTTGGATGCCGATTGACCATCTTCGTCGGTCGCCGTAACGGTCACGCGATAGACGCCCCGCGTCGGGATTGCGCCTTCGATGTTGGTGATCTGGCCGGTTTCCTCATCGATCTGGAGCCAGTTGCCACGGTTCATGGAAATGGAATACGTGAGCTCATCGCCCGCGTTAAGGTCCTGATCAGTAAAGGCGGGGAATCTGTCGCCTGCAGTCTCCAGGTAAAAGCTAAGCCAGTCTCCGTCGCCCACGTCTTCCCTCTCAAGACCCTCGTTGACGGTGACCCACCAGTTGCCGATCGCGCCGGCCCGAGGAGCGTCATTCACGTCATTGATGACGACCGCGAACGTAACCGGATCGGACCGGTGTCCCTCGTAATCGCCGTCCTCGTCCTTTTCGCCGTTTCGGTCGATGGCGCGGAGCGTTACCAATACTTCGCCGCTCTCCCTTTCGCGATCCAGGGATTCTCCTTCCTTCAGAGCCAGCCACTTGCGGCCGTCCTCCTCCCGAATCTCGAAGCGGTCGTCACTCACGGTGATCAAGTGCTGGCCGTAGGGATGTTGCGGACTGTCGATATCCTCAACCCTGATTTCCCCCAGCACCACGCCGGCATCGCCCTCGGTCACTTCCACCTCGACGACGGACTGACCGTCGTCGATCAGGTTGATACCGGTGGGCCGGTCGTTGCCGTCGTCCACGACGACGTAGAAGCTCAAACTCGCCGTTTCGCCACCGCTGTCGGTGGCGGTAATCGTGACCATGTGCTCGGCTGCGCTGCCCGCGCCTGTCGTGGGCGGTGTGCCCTGCAGGATGCCGGTCATGCCATCGTCGTCTTGCCGGGTAACCAGTTCCAGCCAGTCCGGTCCGCCGCTCAGCGTCCAGCTCTCGATCGAGTCGCCGCCGTCCGGGTCGCTGAATAGCGCCATGAGATCGACCTCATGGCTCAGCGCCTTGCCCGCTTCCGCGGGAACGTTGCCGACTTCGCCGACCGCCATCGGAGCTTCGTTGACGTCGGTGACCATTACGGTCACGGTCGCGTCAGCCGTGTTGCCGGCGCTGTCCGTGTAGGTGACGGTAACCATGACCTCTGCTCCGGCCTCATGATCGAGGCTGGCTCCTTCGGCCAGGTGCAGCCACAGGCCGTTCTCGGGATCGAGGATCACGGCAAAGCGGTCGTCGCTCACCGAAGTGGCGGCCACGCCGGCATCACCCGTGAGCATGTCGGCATCGGCGGCGTCCGGATCCATCACTTCGATCAGCGCCAGGGGCGGAGCATCGGCCCGCATGGCGTTCTCTTCGATCGTCAGGCTTGAGACTACGCCGTCGTGCCCCGGCACTTCTTCGCCGTCGCGCACGTCGATGGAGGGCGCCTCATTGACGTCGTTGACGGTGACCGTGACCATGGCGGTGGCGGATTCGCCGTCGCCGCTGGCGGTAA
>VXPQ01000060.1 GCA_009839485.1 Bacteroidetes bacterium SB0662_bin_6 | reverse complement strand
AAGACACTTCGGGTAAAGACGAAATTCCTTCCTCAATCTCGTATGCCAGTTCCTTGAGTGTGGATTCCGGCACGTCCCCATAGATCAGGAGACGTATTACGCTCTGCCGGCTCGTCACTTCGCGCACTTCAGGCCGTTCCGCACCCGCAGGAAAGGTGGGGATGCGATCAACCTCAGCCTTGATGTCGTTCAAGGCGCGGCTGATATCCGTATTCGCTTTGAACTCGGCGATTACCGACGCAAGCCCCTCGGAGGCGGTAGCCTCCACACGCTTCAGGCCGTCTACCGCCCGGATCTGCTCTTCGATCTTCCGTACTATGGACTCCTCCACCTCTTCGGGGGCGGCGCCAGGGTACGGCACGAGTATCTGGATACGGTCCAGGGAGAAGTCGGGCAGAACCTCCTGAATGAGATCACGAGCCGCCGCCAGTCCGGCCACTACCAGAAACAGCATCAGCAGATTGGCAGCGACGCTGTTTTTCGCCATATAGGCTATGGGGCCCCGCTGCTCCCGGACGAGACGATCATCCCCATTCATGGGGCTTCCACAGCAGTGGTCCGCACCGCCATGCCTTCCGTCGCAAACTGAATGCCGCCTGTGGCGACCGCCTGACCTGCTTCGAGCGCCCCGGTCACATACACGTCGTCATCGGAACGCTGCAAAACACGCACCGGGACAATGGTCAGCGCCGTGTCGCCGCGTACCGCCCAAATCTCGTTGCCGGGCCTGAGCGCCGAGCGCCGGACAATGAAGTACCGGTCCGGAACGATCCCCTGGATATGCACTTCCACAAACTTGCCCACAAGAAGAGGCGGTGCACCGGGGCCGGCGGGAGCACTGTTGTCCCCTGCCAGGGCGCCGCCCGCGAAGGGGGCAGGAACACGTACAATCACGTCGATGGTCCGCGTCTGTTCATCCAGCGAACTCTCCGCCCGATCTACATAGCCCTCCCAGGCGTAGCTTCGATCACCGTACTCTGCGATGACACGGGCGGTCACCCGTCTATTCCCGTCGCCCGCTCTGAGGTTCCAAAGACCGGGAATGAGCGCCGCATCGGCATCGGAGAGTGGAACCACGACCTCCACCGCATCCGAAGCGTAAAGGCGCCCCACACCCTGACCGGCTGCCACGAACTGACCTTCATCCACGGACTCGTCCCGCACAATCCCGTTGAAGGGCGCAAGGACCTCCGTGCGGGACAAAGCCAACTCGGCATCGGCCAGCAACGTGCTGTCTCTGACCAGGGCGGCCCGGGCCGCCTCGAGCTGAGGCTCCCGAAGCGTCAAAGGACTGGCGTCTGAAGACGCGGCGCCCGTCTCGCGGCGTTGAAATTGCGCGTATTCGGAACGTGCGATCAGGGCCTCCTCCTCGGCCTGAAGAAGCGCTACCTGCTGAGCAGCCACGTTGGCGCGCGCCTGCTGCACCCTGTTACGATAATCGGCATCGTCGATGCGAAACAGAACCTGTCCCTCCTCGACACGCCCTCCGCTCTGAAAAACAGGGTCCACCCAGGACACCTTCCCGTTGACTTCAGCAGTGACATGGATCTCTGCAGTGGGCCGAACCGTGCCGGCCCCGTACACGGGAATGGGACCAACTCCGGCGACCACAGGAGCCGTGATGGCAACGGGCGTCTTGTCAGGAAGAGGCCGGACCTCCGGTTCGGGCCTGAGTTGAACCAGCAAAACGGCCAGAGCCATGCATGCGAGCAGAATGCCGCCAGCCACCAGGAAGCCTTTGCGTCGAGTCATCTGTCTTCTCTATTTGATACCGGCTGAGCAGAGGTCATTCGCGGGGCATCCGGCGAATCCGGCGCCGTCCAGGCGCCCCCAAGGGCACGGTGAACCGCAAGACGGGCCAGGGCCAAATCTCGCTCTGCACCTGCGAGTGCGGACTCTACGTTCAGACGAGTGAGTAACACATTCAGGTAGTCCATGTAACTGTCAATTCCGGACGCGTACCTCTGTGACTTGAGCGCCGCCGAAGCCTGGGCCTCCTCCAGACGGGAACGAAGAAAGGCATGACGCCGTGTTGCGTTTTCCAGTCCGGCCAAAGCAGCCTCCACCTCGTTTACAGCCGTAACCACGGTACGCCCGTAGGCAGCAGCCATCTCGTCGAAACGGGCATGGGCAAGCGCCACATTGTTTCTGAGACGACCGCCCTGTATGACCGGCGCGGTCAGATTCCCTATCAGGTTACGGAACCACTGGTCTACATTGAAGAGCCCATCGACTTCCGTGCTCTGCAATCCGATAGATCCCGAAAACGAGAAGGTGGGGAGCAACTGGGCACGGCGGGCTCCGATCGCGTAACGGGCCGCGTCCAGCCGCTGTCCGGCGGCTATCACATCCGGCCGCTGGAGCAGAAGATCCGCCGGGACGCCCGCCGGAACAGGATCCGCTGCCGGCGAGGGAGTAAGTGCATCAGGAAGGATTGCCTCCATATCCGGCCGGTAGCCGCCCAGCAATACGGAGAGGCGTCCCTCGGCGCCGGCCAACAGACTTTCCAGTTGCGGCAACCCTGCCTGCGCGTTGCGCAACTCCTGACGCACCCGATAGAGATAGAAAGAACCCGCAAGTCCCCGGTCGTACCGGGTCAGGGCCAACTGCTCCTGCTCCAGAAGAACATCCACCATCTCGCGGGCAAGCGCGGTCTGCCGCCGCAGATCGGCGATCTCGAAATAGGTCGTGATCGTCTCGGACAGGATTCCGATGCGGGCTGCGTGAAAGTCCGATTCCGAAGCAAGGTGTTCGGCGCCCGCTGCAAGGGCATCATTACGAACACGGCCCCAGAAATCCAGTTCGTAGGCAAAGTCGGCGCTCAGCGTGTAGGTAGTGAGCGCCAACCGGTCGGGTAGCGTGAAGGGTATGGGAAAATCGCTTTGATCCCCGCCCAATCCCAACTCCTGGATTTGCGCGCCAATGCCGGCGTTCGTGGGCGAGTCGAAGTCGTTGACGCCCCCACTCACCTGAATAGCCGGGAAGTATGCAGCCCTGACCATGCGCGCCCTCGCTCTTGCCTGCTGGACCCGGGCAACCCCCGCTGCCAGATCGAAGTTGGAGACCAGCACCGAATCAACCACGGTGTTGAGCGCCGGATCGGCGAAGGCATGCCACCATTCCACCGGTTCGTGAGGACCGTCCGCAAGGCTCTCCGCGAAATCCCCGGGCAGTTCGGAAACAGACTCGGGAACCGAGGTTCGCGGCGCCAACGAGCATCCGGCGAACAAGGCGCCCGAAACAAGCAGGCACAGAACCGTTCGTATTACTGTTATTGGCGTTTTAGGGTGCATAGTCGTCTTGCGCCGGAGCGGACGAAATTCAATCCACGCCCTATTCCTGTATAGCTATGGTATCCGCAGGGGGACAAAGTATCCAGATTCATTGAAAAATGCTATAAGCCCCCCTCTTTAGCGCAAGGCGGGCTTGCAAAGCGTAACCGGAATGTACGGATCCATACCCCTGCGCACGATTCAGAGCACATGGCGAATCGCCGCCTCCAAGCTATCCACCATGCTGCTCAGGGTCAGATTTTCCTCTCATCCATTATCGACTCGGCGAAAAAACACTACAACGCCTTGACGCGAATATCCCGGAATTCGATGCGGTGGCCGTGGCCCAGAAAACCGATGTAGCCCGACGGATTGAACAGACCCGGATGCTCCCTGCCGTCGATCGTTCCGGACCCGGCCTCCTGTTCCAGATCAACATCCACGATCACCGTCCCGTTGAGGATGACAGTGATGTGGTTACCTCGAGCCACGATCTCTTGTTCGTTCCATTCGCCCAGCGGCTTCTGATATCCGCGATGCGCCGGGGCAACACCATACACAGAGCCGTGATATTGCCATGGTTGCAAATTGGCGTATTGCCGGGCAGTGTCGTCGAGTATCTGGATTTCCATGCCGTAGTACGCGGCGTCCTTGCCCCGCTCGGCGCGGATTCCCACCCCATTGTTGGCCCCGGACTCCAGCTTAAACGCGAAACGCAGGTGAAAGTCGCTGTATTCCCTATCTATATAGAGATTACCGCCTCCCTCTTTAAGACACACGAGGCTGCCGTTCTCGACGGTATAACCTTCCGTGTCACCGGTCCATCCTGTCAGATCCGCGCCATTGAAAACCGAAACAAAACCCTCGTCGTCCTGAGCGGCCATGGATTGCTCCGCTTCCCAGGCTCGCACCCTTGGAATCGCAGCGTCGAAGATGCGCTCGTAGTTCAGACGCTCCACCCGGGCGCGCACGTCGGGAGCAAGACGGTCCCACAACGGCCGGTACATCGTATGGGTCCGGGCATAGGCTTCCCAGTCCGCCGGCCCCACGGAATCGGTGCCGAAGAGAAACCGCGTGGGGTGCCTGGCTATGAGCGCGGCCCACGCATCCACCGTTTCGTCATCCTTGACAAGGTACTTCGCCACCTCGTCCCAGGAAATGTCGAGCATCACGTGCCGGTAACGCGGATCGCTCAACATATGGTCGAGCAATTCGACATGCTCCGGGGACGGCGCCACAAAACGACCCAGTCCGGTATGGGCCCAGATGATGGCGGTCCCGGGATGCGCCGCAAAGACGCGCAGCAGGTCTTCGTAATAATCCGGGTCGGGGCCGGGACGCACACTGTCGATATCGCAATGGAGGATGACCACCAGGCCGATTTCCGCGGCTTTGGCCAGAATCCGGTCCAGGGCAGGGTTGCGCAGACTGGCCGTATGCCCCGTGATCTTCGACGAGACGAACTCCTTGTGAATGCTGAACTCGCCGATACCGGCGAACACACCGGGGAACGTGCGCAGGACACGCTCGATGTGGTCGGCGGCGTACATGTCCGTGGGATTGAAACCCGTGATCATGGGGTCCACCCGTTGCCGCTCCGACTCCGACAACGACAGGTATTCGCGGGCGATCGCCGCATCCACGAACGAATAGTAGTAGAGCGCCGCGTCCGAGCGCAGGTAATAATCCGGGGCCCGGTCGCCGGATACGAAATAATCCCATTTCTGCTGCAACGGAATACCGAACAGGGCCGTGCGGCCTACCCGGTCCCCCACCATGTCGAGATATTCGCGCACCGGGGGACCCTTCTGCACATAATTCAGCAAGTGGAAATGGGCGTCGTTGAAGAATGGAACGGGGGCGCCGGCGTCGGCAACGGACGCAATGTCTTCGCCTGGGACTCCGGGAACGGACGGCATCGGGCCATCTACAACTCCGGTAGCGGGCGCCGCAGTCGACACAAGTGCAGTGCCGGCGTCGCCAGCCGGCGCCAGCGAAGATCCCGCCGAACAGCCGGTCAGTACAAGAACGATCAGGTATATCCAACCCGTACGGATTCTTTTCATGGGTTTGGAGAAGTCGAGCATGAAGAGAAAAGACCATTTTGAAACGGCCAATGGTTACGGCAAGCGCCACCCCGTCTCCTACCCTCCGAAAAACGGCTCCCAGCGGGAACGATGGGGACGAGGAGTGGCAAGACTCACGCCGACAAGCGCCAGAATGGACAACACCACGGCAGGATACGTTACCTCCTGCAGAAACGGGTGAAGGCTGCTGAACCAGGCCTGATCGGACATCCAGAACGTCCATACCAGCGTGACGGTGGCGCCCGTCAGGATAGAGGCGATCGCCCCCGCCGCGGTAGCCCGCTTCCACAGGAATGCGGCAAGAAGCGCCGGAGTTATGGACGTGCCGTACACCAGATAGGCCGTATAGGCCGCCGTCAGAATGGTCGGAAACTGATCCACCAGCAAATAGGCGATCAGTCCCAGCAAAAGGACCCAGCCCCGGCTCATAAACACGATGGCGCGGGAACTCATATCCGGCGCAATGAAGCGCTGCACCACATCCCGCGTCAGGTTCGTCGCAGGCACCAGCAGGAACGAGTCTGCGGTGGAAACGATGATCGCCATCATGGTGGCCACCAGCGTCATGCCCAGGACAAGCGGCATATATTCGGAAATGGCCAGGGTCGGAATGATGTACTCGGACCGGTTGCCCGCCACATCCGCCGCCCCCCCGGCGAACAGTTCGGGAATGAGCCCCTGATCGGCCGCCACCGCCCCGGTCAGGCCCACGAAATACACGGCGGACTCGAGCACCACCACGCCGATCACCCAGAAAAACACGGCCTTCTGCGCCGCATTGCCGTCCTTCGCGCTGAATATGCGCTGGTACATGTTGGCGTCGCCCATCAGGAGAAGCATGGTCGGGATCAGAAAGGATATGGCTACGATCGGCCCGGACGAGGCGCCGGTGCGCTCGTTCGCCCAGTTACCGAACAACTCCCATTTTCCTGCCGCTTCCGCATACATTACGATCTCATCCATCCCCCCAACCGCACCCACCATGAAAAATACCGTGGCGAACACACCCAGCACCATGAGTACGCCGTTCACGACATCGGTGTATACGACGGACAGCATCCCGGCCAGCGCCGTATAGGCAATCGCAAAGAGCGCCGTGATGACAATGCCCGCCTGTACGGAGATCTCCGCCTCCGTTCCCTGCGTAATGAAGTGCAGTACATTGCCGCCGCCCCGAAACTGATACGAAACGATGGTCAGGTAGGCAATGATGGTGGCGATGGTCGCCAGCACGCTGGAAACCCGTCCGTAGCGCGCCTCGAAAATGTCCGGCACGGTCACCTTGCCGAAATTGCGGATGCGGCGCGCAATAAAATAAATGAGCACGATGCCGGCCCATGCGCCGGCGCTGGACCACAGCCCCGCCATGCCGTTGCGATACCCCAGTCCGGCGCTGCCGAACAGGGATCCGCTTCCCATCCAGGTAGCAAGCAACGTGCCCACCAGCACCCACCAGTGGAGCGTACGACCCGCCACCATGAAGTCTTCCCCCGTCTTCACGATCCGGCTCTTGTAGTACCCGACCCCGACCAGGGCGGTCAGATAAATAAGGATCGCAAGGATGTAGGGATTGGAAAAAAGGCCCAGCATAGGTGTTTTTCAGGAAATGTGGGCAAAAATCCAACGATTATTCGTCGAGACGTTCGAAAGTGGGCATCGTTTCCACCATCTTCATGCGTAATTTACGTTTGATCCTGCACCCGTGCCGCCCGATCTGCGAACGCATACGGCGCCTGCTTCGTCAAAGGGCGCCGCAACGAAGCGCGATCCCACCACCCCCATGACCACACAACACTCCCACACGCCGGTCCCCGGCAAAGATATGCATCCGATGCGCACGCACACCTGCGGCGAACTCCGCTCCGAACACGTCGGCGAGGAAGTCGTGCTCAAGGGATGGGTGGATACCCGCCGCGATCTCGGCGGGGTCATCTTTCTGGACCTGCGGGATCGCTACGGATTGACACAGGTCGTGTGTTCTCCCCAGGACGAAAAGGAAGCCTACGAACGCGCCGATCTGGTACGCAACGAGTATGTGATTTCTGTCCGGGGTACGGTCGGCGAACGAACGCAGGAAACCATTAACCCGAAACTTCCGACCGGCGAGGTCGAGGTGCGGGTCCGGGACCTGATCGTGCTGAACAGCTCCGAACCGGTCCCTTTTGCCGTGTCGGCCCATGAGGAAAAACGGCGTGCGGCAGGCGAGGACCTGCGTCTGCGCTACCGGTACCTGGACTTGCGGCGGCCGGAACTCCAGGACATCCTGGTGCTGCGCCACAAGACCTGTCAGGCCATACGCGGATACTTTGACCGGAACGGCTTCGTGGAAGTCGAAACCCCGGTGCTCATGAAATCGACGCCGGAAGGCGCCCGGGACTACCTGGTGCCGAGCCGCGTGCATCCGGGCCAGTTCTACGCGCTTCCGCAATCGCCCCAGACCTACAAGCAGATCCTGATGATCTCCGGCCTGGACCGGTACTTCCAGATCGTCAAATGCTTCCGGGATGAAGACCTGCGGGCGGACCGCCAGCCCGAGTTCACGCAGATCGACGTAGAGATGAGCTTTCCCGACGAGGAGCAGATCTATACGACCTTCGAGGGGCTCATGCAGGCGATCTGGAAAGAGGTGAAGGGCATCGATCTGTCCGTACCGTTCCCCCGATTGACCTGGCGCGAGGCCATCGAACGGTTCGGTTCGGACAAGCCCGACCTCCGCTTCGGCATGGAAATCCAGGATGTGAGCGATGCATTCAAAGGCTCCGGCTTCCGGGTTTTCGATCGCATCCTGGAAAACGACGGACGCATTGTGGCGATCGTCGCCAGGGGGGAGGGGGACCGGGCGCGCAGCCAGATGGATCGCCTCGACAAGGACATTGTCCGGCGGCAGATCGGCGTCGGGGGGCTTATTTATTTCAAACTGCCGTCGGACGGCTCGGAAATGTATTCCTCGGTCAAGGAACATGTGATTGCCCGGGAATACGTGGATGCCTGCACCGAGGCCGTCGGCGCCAAAGACGGCGATCTGGTGCTGGTCCTGGCCGGTCCCGACCCGGATGTTTTTGTACACATGGGCAAATTGCGCCTGCACATGGCGAACGAAACCGGCCTGATCCCGGCGCACGGCGAACGGTGGGATTTTGTATGGGTCACCGAATTTCCGCTGCTGGAACGGGATACGGACGCCAAACGATTTACCGCCATGCACCATCCGTTCACCGCGCCTCATCCGGACGATGAAGCAGCGCTTGACACAACGCCGGACAAGGTGCGGGCACGCGCCTACGATATGGCGCTCAACGGGGTGGAACTGGGCGGCGGCTCGATCCGGATTCACTCGAGAGAAATGCAGCACCGCATGTTCCGTCTGCTCGGAATGGACGAGGAAGAAACCGAGCGGCGGTTCGGTTTCCTGCTGGACGCGTTCCGCTACGGCGCCCCGCCCCATGGCGGCATCGCCTTCGGTCTCGACCGTATCATCATGGCGCTGGCGGGCACGCACAACATCCGCGACGTAATTGCCTTCCCGAAAACGCAGACTGCGCAGGAACTGATGGTCCGGTCGCCGGATACGGTCGATACGAAGCAACTTGCAGCATTACATATCGGGATCGTACCGGAAGAAGACCCTGAGTAGACCGCAGGCGGCGCAACAAAAACAGGCCCCGGGACAACCCCATCGCCGGATACATACCTGCGCTTATGGAAGCACCGGATCGACTTACGGAACTGGCCCGGCGCGGAATCGACTGGAAGCGCTGGGAGGCGCTGATCCGCAGAAACGGCATCACCATAGATCGGCCGTACGGCTCGCGGCACCCTTCCCATCCCTCCATTATCTATCCGATGGACTACGGCTACGTGAACGGCACGAGCGCGACGGACGGACAGGATCTGGATGTTTTTCGCGGCACGGTCCGGACCGGACTGGCCGGTGCGATCATCAGTGTGGATCACCGCAAGGGAGACCGGGAATTCAAGCTGCTGTACGACTGCTCCCCCGAAGAAATCTATCTGGCTAACGGGTTCATCAACTTCGATCGCTCCCTGATGGAGGGCATCCTCGTGCTGCGCAAGCCGATGGCGGATCTATGGAAAGACATGCGGGCTTAATCAGCGTATCCCATTGCATCTTTTTGCGCCGGGTAGCGTATATCGGGCGCGCTGTATGATGACAAAAGATTTTATGTTAGAGAACGGCTTGGTCCCGTAGCTCAGTTGGTAGAGCAACTGACTTTTAATCAGTGGGTCGCAGGTTCGATTCCTGCCGGGATCACGCACAAAGCACAAAAAAGCGTACGTACGGATAGCGCGCATTGGATAAGGCGTGTGCGGGGCAAACCGCAAGAGCGCCCCGGTGTTTCATCCATTCGTACGTTACCATAAAATCGGGCCCGGGTGGCGGAATTGGTAGACGCACTGTCTTGAGGGGGCAGCGTTCGAAAGGGCGTGCTGGTTCGAATCCAGTCCCGGGCACATTCACATCCCCCATGCAAACGCAAGCGGACGTACTCGACTATATTCGCCGGCACGGCGAGGAAACGTACCCGGAGGAATGCTGCGGCTTTCTCATCGGACGCCTGCATGCGGACGGGAACGAAGCAGTCTATGCGCGGCGCGCCGTAAACCGCAACGAGAACCGGCGGGAAGACCGGTATGTCATCGCGCCCGGGGAATATCTCGAAGCCGATCTTGCCGCCCGCAGAGAAAATCTGGATATTGTGGGCATCTATCACTCACACCCGGATCACCCGGCCGTTCCTTCCCGAACCGATCTCGAACTGGCGACTTTTCCCGGATACTCCTACGTGATCGTGTCGGTCGAAAACGGGAAAGCCGCGAACCTTTCGGCATGGGCGCTGGCCGAAGATCGCTCACGGTTTCTTCCGGAGGAGATATACGCTCAAACTGCCTCAAAAAAATCATAACCCCACGCGGAATGGCCCACATTTACATTCCCTCCCCACTGCGCGCGTACGTTGACGACCAAAGCACCGTAGATGTCGAAGGCGCCACGGTCGAAGAAGCGCTGGCGAACCTCGTCCGGCAGCATCCGGCGATCGGGAAACACCTGTTCGCGGAAACCGGCAAGCTCCGGCAATTCGTCAACATATATCGGAACGAGGAAGACATCCGGTATCTGGACCGCGAAAAAACCGCGCTGGGTCCGAAGGACGAAATCTCGATCGTGCCGTCCGTGGCCGGAGGAGCGGAAGGCGATGCCTGCATGCCGCATACCCTGAAACCGGAAGAAATCAGGCGGTACAGCCGGCATCTCACCCTCCCGGAATTCGGGATGGAGGGGCAAAGAAAGCTCAAAACCTCGTCCGTGCTCGTCGTGGGTGCAGGCGGGCTCGGGTCTCCGCTGGCACTGTATCTCGCCGCCGCCGGCGTCGGAAAAATAGGCATCGTGGACTTCGACGTAGTGGATGAAACCAACCTGCAACGGCAGATTCTTCACGGGACAAAAGATGTGGGGCGAAAAAAACTCGCGTCGGCCCGCGAGACGATCCATGACATAAATCCGTTCGTCGAGGTGGAAACTTTCGACGCGGCGCTCACCAGCGAAAATGCGCTCGATATTCTTTCGGGATACGACATCGTTGCAGACGGCACGGACAATTTTCCCACGCGCTATCTGGTCAACGATGCATGCGTGATGCTGGGCATCCCGAATGCCTATGCTTCGATCTTCCGATTCGAGGGGCAGGCATCGGTATTCGGCGCAAAAGACGGGCCGTGTTACCGTTGTCTGTATGAAGAACCCCCTCCTCCGGGGCTCGTCCCGTCCTGTGCAGAGGGAGGCGTGCTGGGCATTCTTCCAGGGATGGTCGGCACCGTACAAGCCACCGAAGTGATCAAGATGCTCTCCGGTATCGGAGAACCGCTTATCGGGCGACTGCTGGTCATCGACGCGCTCGGCATGCACTTCCGGGCCCTGCATATCCGGCGCAACCCGGCCTGCCAGGTGTGCGGCGATCATCCTTCCCAGACTGAACTCATTGATTACCAGGCTTTCTGCGGCATTCCCGCACAATCGAACGGCAACACCATGAACCAGGAAACATCCCTCCCCGAAATCACGGTACGCGAATTAAAGAGCAGGATCGATCAGGGGAACCGCCCCTTTATTCTGGATGTGCGCCAGCCGCACGAGTACGACATCGTGAACCTTGACGGCACGCTCATTCCACTGGATGAACTGGCCGATCGGCTGGACGAACTGGAAGATCACAGGGATGCGGACATTGTGGTCCACTGCCGCTCGGGTGGACGCTCTTCGCGGGCCGTCCAATTGATGCACGAGCACGGGTTCGAGCACGCCCTGAACCTGAAAGGCGGCGTGCTGGCCTGGAGCGATGAAATCGACCCCTCCATGCCACAGTATTAGGGCCTGTTAACACTATGCAGCGGCGCTCTGCGGGGCCTGTTTTCCTGCCAGGCCAGGCGCCGGGAGCACGCTGCGACTGCAACGTAACAGGCTTGCGCTTATACACCAGGCCCCTGTAGTTCAATGATCCATAAAACCGTTCAGGGTGTGGACGTACCTGCGCTTGGACTGGGCACCTACCTCCTTACGGGGCGGGCCTGCCGGCGCAGCGTGGCGGAGGCTATCGATACAGGATACCGGCACATCGACACGGCGTCGGTCTACGGGAACGAAAAAGAAACGGGACAGGGACTGCACGACGCAGGCATCGCGCGCGAGGACATTTTCCTGACGACGAAAATATGGATGGATAACCTGATTCCGACCCGGATCGCCCCGGCAACCGAAAAAAGCCTGTCCAAACTCCGCACGCCCTACGTCGATCTGCTCCTCATCCACTGGCCGACTCCGGCCATGGAACTGGAAGCATGCCTCGATGAAATGCAGGCCCTGCAGGCGGCCGGCAAGGTGCGCCACATCGGGGTCAGCAATTTCCCTCCCGCCCTGATGCGGAGGGCCGCCGCACACGCGCCCATTTTCTGCAATCAGGTGGAATATCATCCCTATCTGGACCAGAGCGCGTTGCGTACGCTGGCACAGGAATGCGATGCGCTGCTTACAGCCTACAGCCCCCTTTGCCGCGGGGCGGTATTGCGGGATAACACCCTGAAAGACATCGCGGCGGCGCATAACAAAACGCCCGCGCAAGTCACCCTGCGGTGGCTGCTCCAGCTCGACCGCGTAGCCGCTATCCCGAAGTCCTCCGGTCCGCAGCACCGGGAGCAAAATTTCGACCTGTTCGATTTCGAGCTCGATCACGAGGAAATGCGCCGGATCGACGCCCTGGCGTGCGGAAAACGCATAGGGGACCCTTCATGGGCGCCGGCGTGGTAACCATAAAGCATGGCATAAATCACCTCCCGTCGCTATTATTATCTGGATTATCGAATCCGGCCCGTCCAATCCACATCCCCAATCCACACCGAACCGTAAAAATCATGCATACCCATCGCTTGAACACACTGCTCCTGCTGGCAAGCTTGCCTCTGCTCATTATCGCGGGATGCAGCGCATCCGAAGGAAACGACCGCCACATGGTAGACGCATCCATGTGCGACGAAGATAACGGCGGCCTTGTCCTGCCCGACGGATTCTGCGCCGGCGTCGTGGCGGACAGCGTGGGACGCATCCGGCACATCGTCGTGGACGCAAACGAAGACATTTACGTGATACACCGGCGCCTCACGGATGCCGGCGGCATCACGGCGCTCCGGGATACGGACAAGGATGGCAAGGCCGATTCCATGCACAGTTTCGGCGCCATCGCCGGCACCGGTCTCGAACTGTATGACGGTCACCTGTACGCTACCACAGATTCTTCGGTACACCGTTTTGCTTTCGAAGGCGACGAACTGGCGCCCATGGGCGATCCCGAACGCATTGTGGGAGACTTCCCGGCAGGGCAGGAACAGCAACAGCACGCCTCCAAGGCGATCGCTTTCGACGATGCAGGGCATCTGTATGTGAACGTGGGCGCCCCATCGAACGCGTGCCAAGAACAAATGCGCTTACAAGGGTCTCCGGGTGTGGACCCCTGTCCCCAGCTTGAACGCGCGTCCGGCGTATGGCGGTTCGACGCGACCACAGCCGGGCAAACCCAGGAAGCGGATGGACATCATTTCTCGACGGGTATCCGGAACGGCCTGGCGATGGCGTGGCATCCCGGCGCCGGCAGCATGTACGTCGTGCAGCATGGCCGCGACCAGTTGAACACGCTGTGGCCGGACTACTATACGGACGAGCAAAATGCCGAACTGCCCGCTGAAGAAATGTTCCGACTCTACGACGGATCGGATTTCGGCTGGCCGTATTGCTATTATGACCAGCAGCAGGAGATGAAACTCCTCTCGCCCGAATACGGCGGAAACGGTATGGAAGTCGGGCGGTGCGCCGACACGGAAGCCCCGGTGGTCGCGTTCCCGGGACATTACGCCCCCAACGATATGGTCTTCAACACGCAGGAACACTTCCCGGCGCATTACGGAAACGGCGCCTTCATCGCTTTTCACGGTTCCTGGAACCGGGCGCCGCTTCCCCAGGAGGGGTATCTGGTGGCGTTCGTGCCCATGGATGCATCCGGCGAGCCGACCGGAGACTGGGAAATCTTCGCCGACGGATTCAAAGGTGCAGATATTCTCGAGAGCCCCGGCGATGCCGTATACCGCCCGATGGGGCTGGCCTTCGGCCCGCACGGCTCCCTGTACGTGACGGATTCGATGCAGGGACGTATCTGGCGGATCATCCACAAGGGCATGGAATAGCCGCCTGGCGCATGGTTACTGCGCCGCATTTCCCCCTGTGGCGGTGCGCCGGATGCGCGGCGTGCCGTCCAACGCTCATCTATTCAGGAACCCCGGCGTGACGTAAAAAAGGGGCATCACGGTGCAGCCCGGAAATGCCGCCTTCGGGGACAAGGCCTGCCCGCAAATCACGAAGGCTGGAAAATATTTCTGCTCTTTTTTCTCCTTCCGCCATACGAATCAGGCAAGGAAGCGATCCGATCGGAATCCGACGGGAGTAGGCAGACATACCCCCCGCCCGGCGCCCCATAGGTATGCGCTATGCGCTGGGTGTAAATTTGATGAAAAAAGAAAAAAGAAAGCCCCAAACGCCCTCTTTCACCATACCAAGTGTGGCTATATTGCGAGATATATATTATTATGTTTGGCAAATGACCCGATTCCTATTAAGTTTTTAACAAACACAACCGCTGTCATGCGTTTTCTTGTTTGCCTTCTTGCTCTGCCCGCCCTCGCCTTGGCTGAACCCGCATTTGCGCAGGATGCCGCCGCGGAATCAGCCCTGTCCGGCGCCGATACGGCGTGGATGCTGATCTCTACAGCGCTCGTGCTTCTGATGACGCCGGCGCTCGCTTTCTTCTACGGTGGGCTGGTTCGATCCAAAAACACGCTCAACACCATGATGATGAGCTTTATTTCCCTCGGCGTAGCCGGTGTGCTCTGGGCACTGTTCGGGTACTCGCTGGCCTTCGGGGACGGCTCCGCATGGATCGGTGACTTCTCGATGGCTTTCCTGAACGGCGTGGGACTGGAACCCGACGGAAGTATTCCCTCTCTGCTCTTCATGGCGTTCCAGGGCACGTTCTTCATCATTACCGCGGCCCTGATTTCCGGAGCCGTGGTCGAGCGGATGCGCTTCAGGGCGTACCTGGTCTTTATCTCGCTGTGGGGCCTGCTCGTCTATGCCCCGATATGTCACTGGGTATGGAGTGGTAATGCCTGGCTGGGCGATATGGGGGCGCTCGACTTTGCAGGCGGCGCGGTGGTGCATATCAATGCAGGCATAGCGGCTGTGGTGGCCGCACTTGTACTGGGTGCACGCAAGGATTACGGCAGACAAGCCATCATTCCGCACAACGTGCCGTTCGTCCTCCTGGGCGCGGGGTTGCTCTGGTTCGGCTGGTTCGGATTCAACGGGGGCAGTGCCCTTGCTGCAAACAGCATCGCGGCGCTTGCCCTGGTAAACACCATGCTGGCGCCGGCAGGCACGCTCGCCATCTGGACCATCATTGACCTGGGCCGCACCGGAAAGGTTACGGCCGTCGGCGCCGCCACGGCCATCGTGGTCGGCCTCGTGGCCGTCACGCCCGCCGCCGGATTCGTTTCGCCGATTTCCTCGCTGTTGATAGGCGCCATTGCCGCCGTTCCGTGCTATTTCGCCATTCAATGGCGGTCACGCACACGGCTGGACGATTCCCTCGACGTATTCGCCGCGCATGGGCTCGGCGGCATCACGGGTGCGCTCCTTACCGGCGTATTTGCGGAAAGCGCATGGAACGGTGGGGCAGACGGGCTCCTGTTCGGAAATCCAGCGCAATTAGGCATCCAGGCCCTCTCCATCGTTGCCGTAATGGTGTACAGCGGCGTGGTTACGTTCCTTATCCTCAAGGGCATAAGCCTGGTCACCTCGTTGCGTCCGGAGGTTCCGAACGAAGGCATGGGGCTGGATATCGCCAGCCACGGCGAAGAGGCCTATTCCGACGGAGAAGGCATCGTGTTGCTGCTCGACGACGAAATACAAGCATCCTCCGCTGCATAACCGGACCACACACACCATTACTTCATTCATCTTCCATCCTTTGGGATTATCGCCATGAAATTAGTCAGAGCAATCATTCGGCCTGAAAAACTCACCGATGTGCTCACCGAACTGTTCAAAGCAGAAATCACCGGCCTGACGGTGACGCGCGTTCGCGGCCACGGCGGCGAGACGGAGATCGTGGAAACCTACCGGGGCACCACGGCCAAAAAGGAACTCACCGAGAAAATCATGCTGGACATCGGGGTCTCGGATCCTGTGCTCGACACAGCCATCGACACCCTGATTGCAGCGGCGCGCACGGGTGAGGTGGGCGACGGGAAAATCTTCGTCCTGCCGGTAGAAAAGATTTACCGAATCCGAACCGGCGAAGAAGATGTAGCCGCCGTCACGCCGGTGGGTATGGAGTAAGCACATAACATGCCTCGCAAGGCCTGCGGAAAACATGCCCGCAGGCCGTATGCCCCTGCCCTGGGACACCTCTCAAGGAGAGACCCGGAGCAGGGGCATACATATGTGAAGAACTGTGTTTGCGTCTGGAAAGACGGTTTCGTTTTCGCTACGTATATGTAAATACAGCGTTTCAGGTCCGGTAGGCCTATCGGGAGAACAGAGCAGCAACGTATGTACCGCTCTTATTTTACACAAGTCATTTATTTATAGTATTTTATAATAAAATAAAGAAGGCTTGTAAGCGAAAGCAGGGATGTTCTTGAGGAGAACACACACAGAATGCCCCGGCGATTCGAACGGAAAAAAGCAGCCTCTCGACAGACTACAGACTAAATGTGGATAAGCGGTGGATAACCCGTATACATCGTGTATTCTTTGTTAGAAAATTGTAACGAATTGTACTTGCAATCCGTGGCGGGCAAACATAAAATGGCTGGTAACGAATGGGCCACCATAATATGCTTTACCCCCACCGTGCGGTTCGGTACTTTGAACCGCCCACCCACTCGATAATAGTACATGCCTTCCACCGCTGCCGAGAAAACGTGGGAAACCTGCCTCACCCAAATTTCCAACCAAATCTCCAAGCAGTCCTTTCGCACATGGTTTGCTCCGATCAGGTTGATTAACCTGGAAGAAAACAGTGAGACCGCACGGCTTCGGCTGGCTGTTCCCAATGCCTTCCACACCGAATGGTTGGAGTCTCACTATGCCCATGTCGTCAGGAAAACCGCTTCGAAAGTCCTTGGAAGGCAGACCAATGTCGCCTACGAGGTCGCTCCGGACATAGCCGTGGGCGAGGAAACAGACGAACCGCCGGCCCTGCCGCTCGAACCTTCGCACCGGAACAGGGAGTACCTGCCCCGGACGTATCCGACAATACCCCCCCCATCAGGGCGCCCCACCCCAAACATAGCGCCCATCAAGAATACCAGCCTCAAGCCGGAGTATACCTTCGACTCTTTTATTGAAGGGCATTCCAATCGATTTGCCCGGGGCGGAGCCGTTGCCATCGCCGAAGACCCGAAAGGCACCGGGTATAATCCATTCACCATCTACGGAGACACCGGCCTCGGGAAAACCCACCTTGTACAGGCCATTGGGAATTACGCCCTGCAAAAGAATTCGAACCTCCGCGTCCACTACGTATCGGGAGAACAGTTCACGTCACAGTTCATTCACTCGATTCAGGAAAACCGTGTCCATTGTTTCTCCAACTTCTACCGGCAAATCGACTTGCTGATCGTGGACGATGTACAGTTCCTGAGCGGAAAAGAAAAAACGCAGGAGGAGTTTTTCCACATCTTCAACGAACTCCACCAAACAGGCAAAAAAATCATCCTGTGCGCCGACCGCCCTCCATCCGCAATCACCGGAATTCAGGAACGGCTCCTTTCACGGTTTCAATGGGGGCTTTCTGCGGACATACAGCCGCCCGAACTCGAGACACGTATCGCGATTTTGCAGCACAAGGCAGTCAAAATGGGCGTATCGTTACGGCTGGAAGTGCTGGAATTCGTGGCTGAGCGGATCCGCGCCAACATTCGACAACTGGAAGGCGCATTACACAAGTTGTCCGCTTACGCCAGGCATCACAGTCAGGATGTCGACATAAACACGGCGAAAGGTATCCTTCAGGACCTGATGGAGGATTCCCAGGTGCGTCTCGAGATCGAAGACATTCAGCGTTGCGTCGCCCAATTCTATGGAATTGAGCCCGAACTGCTCTCGGCAAAAACGCGGAAACGCGAGGCAGTGACGGCGCGCCATCTTGCCATGTACTTTTCCAAGCAACTGACTTCCCATTCCCTGAAAAGCATCGGCAATCGCTTCGGGGGGCGTGACCATTCGACGGTTATACACGCCTGCAAAACGATCGAAAACCGGATGGAAATGGAGATAGCTTTCCGGGACGAGATAACAATCGCCCGGGAACGGCTCGAACGCTATACGCCTGGCCGCTCGGTCAGGCAAGGATAAAACCGGAGGGAAACACGGTCATTTCCCCCGGCATTGACTTGAAAGAACGAAACGCTCGGCGCGTATGCGCCGAGCGTTTCGTGTTCCCTCTAACTTTTCTTCAGGACAGGCAAACCATTGGATGTCTCAGCAACCTGATAGCCTGCCGGAACGGCATCAAGTGCTCCTTCCTTCGCCTGTTTACCGAAGTAATAAATGGTCTGCTCACGGCCATTTTTTAGCGTGGTCCGCTTGCTGTGGAGATAATAGGTCGTTCCCTTCGAATTGGTGTGCGAGTAGGCCATGTGCGTGTGGGTATACTGTAGATAGATACGTGTTGATGGTTCCGAACAGGCGATCACTACTGCGCAGGATCGCCAAGAGAGACCTGAGCAAGGGTGGAAACTACCTGTAACCTACGAAAATTACTCTTGAAAAGGCAATTTCGCAAGCGTCTTGTGGGAATAGAAGCAAGACAAACGGAAAAATGATGTCCTGCTTATTCATTCGGTAGGGCCACCTGTTCGCTTGTGTGCAGGTATGATGTCAGATCCAGCACTTCTTCTTTGCTCAGTGCGCGAAAGAGACCTTCCGGCATGAGCGAGTTGGCAGACACCTCTCGCGACTGGATTTCGGACTTCTCTAAAGCCACGTCTCCACGCCCTACGATGCGCAACATCAATTGCCGATCCGTCTCGTTGGAAACATTCCCGATAAACGTCCGGCCGTCACGCATGGTGACAATTACCATCCTGTAATCGTCCTGTATCTCCGCACTGGGGGTCAGCACATTGGACAGAAGGTACTCGATATCCGTCCGATTCGAGCCTGTCAGGTCAGGGCCGATCAGCCCCCCTGAATCATACATGACATGGCACGCACTGCAGACAATGTCGTAAAGACGGCGGCCATTGGAGGGGTCTGCGGCAACAATTGCTTCCGGCGTAAGCAACGCACGATAGCCCTCGAAGACCTCGTCGTCGTCGGAGAGGTTGTCGTCGATGGGCCCCCATACTTCTACAAACCCGGTCCCCACAACGCGCCGCAACTGCCGCGCGACATACACCGGCACTTCCTCCCGCGGGATATCGCCGGACTTAATGGCCTCTGTAAGCATCCAGCCATACGTTGGTCGGGACGCCAGGGTCTCAAGCGTCGCACGCTTTTCGGTGGCATTGAACGCCGGGTATTCCTCCATCAACACGGCGCCAAGACTTTCCTGATCGAACGTCGCCACTGACCGGATAGCATCGATCCGAAATGCAGGGTCGCGAACAAGCACCGGTATCTCGGCAATGAGCCCTTCATGCTGCGTCTCAACAAGGCTGTTCAGTGCACCGTTGCGGAGGTCCATATCCAGCGTTTCGTCCCGGAGCACATCAAGAAGTGCTTCCCCTGCACCCGCATCTCCGAAAATCTGTGCGATTTCAAGAGCTAACGGGGCCATTTCCCCATCTTCCTGCAGCATCGCATACAGGTTATCCCATCCGGGAGGCGATGCCACATCGCCGTACCCCTCGAGTCCATCCCGCATACCTTGCAGCAGTTCCTTACGTACTTCACCATAGCGGGAAAGCGCTTCTGTGAGCGGCTCGAGGACATCCGCATCCACGGTGCGCCGTGCAATGAATGTGGTCACGAGCGGCTGGCTGCTCTCTGCCGCGAGCGCAAGGGCCCGGTCAGGATCCTCCGCGACAAGCGGTTCCACCCCGTACCAGATCATCTTGGGGATGTTGTGATCGTCGGCATCCTCCTCCCGCCCGAGCAAGCCCTCTGCAATGATCCACCGGTTTTCATGAGGCATTCGCTGCAAGGCGGAGGCCAGATACTTACGCACTACGGGAGACGGATCCATCTCCGCCATATGAGCAAACTGCTCCAGAGCAGCTTCACTGGGATCCATATCCTCTACAAGCATCTGAACAGCCCATGCGCGCACGTGTTCGTCCTCGTCCCCGAGCGCTTCCAGCAGGCGTTCCTCGGCGAGCAACCCGGTAACATGCAAGGACCACATCCCCCGCAGGCGATAGTCCGGATTCGCGTGGACATCAAACTGTGCGCGAAGCGCCTCCTGCGCTTCCGCAGCGATCGGCCCCTGCGCGGCGCGGTGTTGCAGAATGACCCTCGCGCGGCGCGCATGCCAGTCGCTTACGCTCGTTTGCAGAGCGGCTAACTGCATATCGGAGAAATTCTGGAGATCGTCGTAGCGTCCTTCCCATTCCTCCGCGAGCGAAGTTTCAGGAGTGATCCGGAAGATCCGTCCCGTATCCTTGTCCAGCACATCGTTGCCACAGATGGCGCCGTCATGCCAATCCAGTACGTACAGGGCTCCCTCGGGACCCACTTCCATGCTGAAACCGACCCACTGCGCATTGTTGGCCAGCATGAAGTCTTCGCCCTCACTCGCCACATATCCCGATTCCTTGGGAGTAAGAATATCCGATAGCACCGCATGTTCGTGAATGTTCGCCATGAATAACCGTCCCTGCTGCTCTTCCGGGAAAGCATCCGACTGGTATACCCGGGCGCCTCCGTGCGCCGATCGATGGCGGTGCTCGGCGATGGTGCGAATATCGCTGTATACATACGGATTGAAATGCTGCCCGCCCTGGCGATGATAAATGCCGCCCTGGATGACATGGAATACATGAGGAATCACACAGGCCGTGATAAAAAATTCGCCCTTGGCGTCATAATCGATACCCCACGGATTGCTGAAGCCGTGCGCAACCACCTCAAAACGATGCTTTAGCGGGTGGTACCGCCATACCCCCCCGTCTATGTCGACGCCCTCTCCCTCAAGAATATCTTCGGGGAAGGGGTCGCCATGTTTGTAGACCTGCTCTCCGGGACCGGGTTTGTGCACCTTGGAGGGGGTGGCGAACCCCTCCAGGCCATAGAGCCAGCCGTCCGGCCCCCAATGAAAGCTGTTGAGCACCTCGTGGCGATCCCGGATGCCCCAACCCGTAAGAAGAATTTCGATATCGTCCACGTCGGCCACATCGTCTCCATCGCGATCCGGAATAAACAGGAGATGGGGAGGCGCGCCAAGATACACCCCGCCGAATCCAACCGCGATCGCCGACGGAAACGGGATGCCTTCCAGAAACACGCTGCGGCGGTCAGCCACGCCATCCCGATCCGTGTCCTCCAGAATGAGAATACGGCTGTCCCCGGAATTCGAGAACCCGATCCGGCGGGTTTCATAGTCGCGATTTTCAGCGACCCATAGCCGTCCGCGATCGTCCCAGGCAAAGGCCATCGGCTGCGTGATCATCGGCTCGTTCGCCCAGGAATTCACCTGAAAGCCGTCAACCAGCGTCATGATGTCGACCGCCCGATCCGGCGTCAGAAATTCCGCCTGACGGCCTTCCCGCTGCGCCAGGCCCCAAAGCGCTACCACAGAATACTGTTCGCCTTCCATACCAATGTAACGCTCCCACTGATTCCGGATTTCGGCATTATTCATCGGGCCCGTGTAAAACATGAGCCGATGCCGTATGCTTTCCGTCTCGCCTTCCGGGATCGTCCAATCTCCGAGCCGCGCCCGGACCGGGCCCACGCCCAACTGTCCGTCCACGCGCCATGGATGCGGAAATCCTTCGTTCTCGGGGTGATCGAAAATCGCCACGTGCGCCATGTCATCACGTCCTTCGACCTGCATCCCCACATCCAGCCACATGGCCTGCTTGCCTTCGGCCGCCCGATCGCGCTGCCGAGCCGCATTCACGGCCGAACCCTCTATACCCCGAGTCCACGGCATCCGCAGAAAGAGGCCGCCGTAAGCAAATTCCCCGATCGTAACATCTGTCTTCGCTTCCCCGCTCCATTCCAGGTCAAGAAAATACCGGCCGTCTTCTTCGCTCATGGACCAGACCTGCGTCTCAGTGAGCACGGTTTCTCCTTCTTCATCAAGCAAATCGTAGATGGTTCTCCAACTGACCTGCTCACCCTGCTCCGTCAACACATCCATGGAAACCCGCCGCCAGTATGTCCCCTCGGGATGATGAAAATAATCCCGCCCGTTGACGCGCGTAAACCCCCAGTAAAGACCCGTCTGGTGAGGATGATGGCCCGGGCTGTACTCCGTAAAGAAACCTCGTCCGTCCGGGGCCTTGATGGGATGGAGAAACGGGCGGTGATCCGGCTTGGCCTGCACCGTCACCAAGGTATCCTCGCTTCCCGCTCTGAGTATGAAAAGACTCGAACCGTCCGCATCCTGCCTGATGACGAGGTCCGTCGCCGGACGCTGGGAAGATTGCGCCCATGACGGAATCTCCGCGGCGCCGGGTTCCTCCGGGCCATGCAAAAAGGCAAAGCCCACTAAAAAGGCAAAACCTGCGAAAAGCGAAACCATCCATGTGATGTGCTTCACGTTGTTACCGGGGTGGTGTTGACTGCCGTTCATGTTTTCCGGGGTGCATTTCATGAGTGGGACACGGGGAATGCTCACGGGAGATGGTGCTCTCCTTCAAGCATGTAGCAGGCTTTCAGCTTTCGTAATCATGGCTTCGGCCAACCTGTGTATATCTTCCTTTTCCTCCTCCGTAGCATCTTCTATCTCGCGCAGCACCAGCGCTTCGCAACGTGCGCGGAGTGCGGGGATATCCGGTATGCGATCCGGGTGCTTTTCTGCAAGAGCCTGGAGCCATACCTTGCCGTAATGTGCGTGTATCGTTTCGTCGGCCCAGTCAAAATCCATATCGCGCTGGCTCACGCGATCCTGATAGCTCCCGAACATATCGCGCCGCTGCACTTTCTTGCCAATATTCTTGGCCTCGAAATGATGCAGCATGCCCAAGCGTACAGTGGGGTCCTCTCCGCCGGTGCTCTCATAAAGATAACTGCCCAGAGGGATTTCGGATACATCGAATCCCCAGGCGCGCAATCGCTCGAAACCCATCCGGGTATGCCGGGCTTCGTCATACGTCCACCGGGCCGTATCCCGGATGTATTCCCAGCCCAGTTCGTCTGCAAAGGCATGCAGAATGGCTCCCGCCGTCTCAACAGCCCAGACCTCGTTCACATGACTTATGGCGCTTCGCAGTTGCATGCGCAGCCCTTCTCCATAGCCAAAGGTGGAATCAATAATGTCGGGCCAGTAATACCTTGTGAGATGGAAACGGGGATCGCGAGCAGGCCTGTCCGTCTGCCTGAAAGGCCGCCTGCCGGTCAAAGCGGGAGAACTTGCGGGTGTGGGCACATCGAACGAAATACCCCCCGCAGCCTTGAGCCACTCCGAAAGCCCCTCCACCCAGGTTTCCGCTTCTTCCCTGCGTTGCGGCACCTCGGAAAACATCTCTTCGGCGGCATCCGCCAGCCATTCGACCTGTTTCGCTTTCTCTGCCGCCGCGATGCGAACATGCCTTTGTATGGGCCCCTGGGACAGTTCGTCCGCCTCCTCGCCAAAGGCACGATAGCAATCGCGGAGCGCAGGCTTGAATACACGCGCCAGAGACCATATGAACGCCTCCGGTCCCGGCGCATCGATCACCGCCTCAAAAACATCAATAAGCGGCGCATCGTCGCTGATTTCCAGAATGCGGCTCGGGAATTTCAGTTCGAATATCCGCTCACGCAACTGGTCCGCGATAAGACTGTCTTCCCATAAGCAGCGCGGCAGGGTGGTCTTGACTTCGAACGACGCAATGGACGGGAGCCAACCTGCTTGCGCGATAATGAGTGCGCGCTCGCAAAAGAACAGGCGTTTCAATATGCGCGCCGAGTCGACCCGGAGCCATTGGCCACGTTTATGATTGCCGGACAGATACACGCTCGCTTATGTTTTCTCCAGGGAGATGGGGAGTCTCTCTCAATAGGAATCGGCGTCGAACTGCTTCCAACCCACATCCACGATGACTGCGTCCTTCGCTACGCCATGCTGCATCAGTTTAACCAGCACTTTGTAGGGAAAATCAAGGTCCAGATCGCTCAGACTGACCGAGCCGCCGGAACCGGGCAGCTCAAGGCGGTGCTCTTCCATCATCGTCAGGTTGTCCACCGTGTTGATATGAATGACGCCCTCGTCCAACACATGACGCACATCGACATCCAGGGAATCTCCTTGCCGTAAAACATCCAGATTCGCCGGCATGCCGACAACGACAGCCATGTCGTCAGCAAGTTCTTCGGGCATAATCAACTGCGTCTTATCTGCAACGCGACGGGAAAGGATGGGCTGGTGATTCCACACATCCACGTACCGCCAATCTTCCGGGTGATCCACTTCCAGGAATGGCCCAAGGACCCGGCGGGGATCCATGCGGGAGGCCGCGGAGTGTCGGGACACATAGGCGGGATACACGGCCTTCTCATCCGAGACAAACGCATTCACAAACAGATCGGGGTGCAAAGCGGGGATAAGCGGTTCCGGATTATCCGTCAGGTAACCATCCCGATGCTCGTGGATAATCCGGCTGTAGCGACTGATCATGATCCGCTCATCCCATGGATACCGGTTGATCTCCCCGAAAATATCCTCCCACACGATGAATCCCGTGCCATTGAACAAGGCATTGAGAATCAATTCGCGCCGGTCCCTCGCGCTGCGATTGATATTATGTATGTTATGCTCGGGAATAATGAAGCGGAACAGATCCACGTTGGGCATCTTGTTGGTGGCGGCGCCCTGTTGATTCCAGCTGCCTGTCACGAGTTCAGCGTCCGCCAGGACCGGGCGTCCTTCGCTCACGAAAACGTTCTCCGGGTTCACGGCATCGAGAGCTGCCCGGAAAGCAATGTCGGAGTCACGCATCGTATCAAGAAATACGCCATCCGCGCCGATGGCTTTGGCAATGCGCGCTTCCTCCGTGAAATGATTCTGGCCCTTGCGCATGATATCCCAGGGCTTGTACGGAATGAAGACCTGCACGTCACGCAGGTGCGCCCGTTCCACCATTTCCCGCAACCCCTCCAGTCCCCCCGGAAGGTCCTCGTACATCGCGAACTGGTCACGGTCATCAATGCCCATTCGGGGATAATCGTGCCAGAGAAGCATGTAATCGTAGCCTCCGAAATTCGCCTCCCCTTCATCAAGAAATTCGTCGATCCGGAAGCGGTTCTCTTCGAAATCATATATGTCTCTGCCGTACAGAAACGTGAAGTGAGACACAAAGCGCTGCCGGTATCGCTCCTGCACTGGCCGCTCGTAATAGGTAAAATCAAAGTTGTCGCGAATGTATTTCTTGAAAACCCGAAAGGCTTCATGCCAATCGCCTTCGTGCGGCGCAATGCGCCCATCCATCACCCGCGCCTCATCCTGAGGCTCCTGATACAGCAAAAACGTATGGTTGACGTATTCATCCTTGTTATCGAAATCCCATTCGAGCACAGAATCGAGCATGTGAAAATAAACCCCGGTATTTGTCTCATCGCTGTACACATCGATGGGCATTTTAGGATCGGTACCGCGGGTAAAGTAGAACACAAAATCGTCCGGACTATCGATGCAGAAGAATCTGTCCTGCGTCGGAATCAGATAATGTCTTCCTTCATCCGGACCTATAGCGATATCCTGCATCAATGGAAAACGAATCAATCCTTCTACGGCCTGGGCTTCACGGTAATTCCCTCCGGCCGTGGAGTTATTCTTTACATCAGCCGTCCAGCCCAGTTCGGCCCCATCGCCCAACGTGAACCGCTGCGTCACGATAAAAGTGTTCTCCACATAACTCGAGCGATGACGGGTTATAATGCCGACATGCCCTTCCATCTCTACTTCTTCGAGGGTCAATATATCATACCCCACATCATTGAAGGGCCAGGGTTGGCGCACCGATACGAACGCCAGCGGGTCATTGCCCGCCATCAGGTCTGTGCCGCTTCTTTTGTCGATCAGTTCCGCCAGGCGCACTCCGCGATCAAGGGAAAGCACGTAGCGCACATGATCATTCTCCATAACGACCTGCCGGGGATTTTCGCGACTCGGAAGGTATTGTATTTCGGCATCCGCAAACGCTGCGGCAGGAATACTCATGAACAGCAGCAGTATGCCGGACAGCACGGAGAAGCTCTTTTGACGTATTCCGGTATTCATGACAGGCTTGTACAGTGCAAGATTGACAAGGAGGATATGAAAGGAGGGTATCGGATCAGGAAACATCCATCACGCACCGGAAACCGATCGTGGGCGTCCGGTTGAGGGCCGGCGTCATGTGCCAGAATTTCGTGCGCTGGTAAACGGCTACGGGGCCTCCCTGCATATACCAGAGACTTCCCTTCGCATGAAAGTAACTGCCCCCGCGCAACCACGAATATTCGTGGTACCCATCCGTCTGCCAGGAATCGGTCCATTCCCATACGTTACCGGCCATATCCAGTACGCCGTACGGGCTTGCGCCATCCGGAAAACTGCCAACCGGGAGCGTCCCCTCGGAATCGGTATTTGCTTTCTGCGGATCGAACAATCCCCCCCAGGGCCATGTCCGGCCGTCCGTTCCCTGGGCGGCCTTCTGCCACTCCGCCTCTGTGGGCAATCGTTTGCCCGCCCATTCGGCATAGGCATGGGCATCCTCCAGAGAAACCCAGACCACCGGATGATCGTCCAGACCGGACGGATAGGACCCATCCGTCCAATGCTTCAGGAAGTTCTCAGGCCAGACAGGTTGGTAACCGGTGGCATCCAGAAATGCCTTGTAATCACGGTTTGTGACTTCCGTCCGGTCGATATAATACGCCGGAATATCCAGCGTACTCGTGGTACGATACCGGTATCCAAGTGCATCCACAATGAGCGTGTCGTTTGTTAACCCTTCGCGCCATCGGTATTCGACCTGCATATGAAAAACGCCTTCCGGAATTTCCACCATACCTTCAGGCGGCAGAGAAAGCGCTTTTACGGCGCCGGCATCCCGGTTCGCCGCAGTGAAAACACCCGCCGCCAGACAACAGAACGCGACCACGGGCAGAAAAAACCTTGCTGTATAACGCATCATGATCTCGTGAAAGCTGACTCAGAGACTATAGAACCTGGCTTATGGCTATGACAACGACCGCTATGGTCATCACAATCAGGCTGCGGTTGAGAAGCACGCGGGGGCGGGCCGAGGCCTCTTTCCATTCTCCTCGCCAAAGTCCCCACAGATTGCCCACGATAATGGACAAGGCAATGAAGATGGGCCATCCGAGAATCGGGCCCCATGTCCCAAGGTTTGCCGCACTCATACCATAGGCGTAAAAACTGCCGATCCACATGGCGCCCATAGCCGCCCCCAGCAGAACATTCCGACCGGCTCCAGGACCCGCAAACGCACCAATGGAGCCCTTCCGAATCATCAGAAACAGACACCAGGCAAAGTTCACAAGAAACCCGAGCGCGAAAAAAAGGCCCCAAACGGCGTTGCCGGCAAACACCGACGATACGCCGGCGGCGATGGCTTCGTCAACCATACGAGTACCAAAGGTAATACCCACATTCGGAAGGCTGGACAAAAGACCTGCAGCTATCGCAATCATGACCGCCCCCCTGAAAGCACGGCGGCCTGAAGACGCTTCCGGTGCGTTTTCGGTTGTCTTCTTCGCTCCGGCCCGCGCCGAAAGCACGATCCCGACCATTACCAGGGCCGTTCCCGACAAAAGAACCAGACCTTGCAGCGCCCACACTTGCCCGGGATAAAAAACAAGCAGTGGAATAAGCGCCCCCATGCTGGCGATAAGTCCCATGATGATCGGGTAGCCAAGCGCCATGCCTAACCGGTCCATGCCCACCCCGAAAAGGACCGCCCCGATGCCCCATCCAGCACCGAAAATGCCCAGCACCATGAGGTCGCGCACCGGAACGGCGGAATAAATGGCAGGAAGATCTCCCAGAGAAACCAGGGCCAATACCCCATTGAACAACAACATCCCGAAAAACGAGAACGTAGCCCAGGTATGCTCCCACTCCCAGTGTCGGGTCAGGGTCATCGGGAGCACGAACGTACCCTGCAATACGCCAGCGGCTAAAACAAGCAAAAATCCTGATACGAGATCCATGCCAGAGGCGGATTTGATGCAGAGTGTTTATGCAATGGAGGATAACACTTCCGAAAATCGACGGGATACTGCATCGCGATGCGGATACGACAGAACCGTTTCGCGGGCCTCGGTCGAAAGCGACGCGGTCGTTACACCCAATGAGATAGCCTCGGCCATAGAGCGTTTCTCGCTCAGCCCCACCGCAAGGCCCGCATTGAACGCATCCCCGGCGCCTACGGTATCCAGCACGTTGACGCGCAAGGCCGGGACCACGCGCGCACCTTCGGCGGAAACCCACAACACACCCTTCTCGCCTCGCGTAAGGAGTACATGCTCCACCCCGAGCTCATGAAGGCGAACCGCAATGTCTTCGTCCGGGGTCGGATCATCAGGCGGCAACCCAAGGCAAACCCGCGCCTCCCCTTCATTGGGGGTAAGCGCAAAAACGCAGTCCAGGTCATGGCCGCGCAAATCTTCCGCCGGGGCAGGATTCAGGATGGTGAATACATCATGGCGACGCGCAACGCGGGCAGCAGCCAATGCCGTGTCCAACTGTATCTCAAGGGGAGAAACGATCACATCGGCACGAGTGATCGGATCGCTGTGCGAAGCGATGTCATCGGGCGAGAAATCCCCGTTGGCGCCCCGATCCGTGACGATTATATTCCGCCCGTCGGTGCAGGATATGATGAATCCGACTGCTGTGGGCGTGGCATCGGCGTACAACACATCCTCGTCGTGCACGCCCTCTTCCCGCAACAACTCCAGAAAAGCCTCCCCGTAACGATCCCGCCCGATTTTCCCGAGAAAACGGACATCCGCACCAAGCCGGGCGGCGGCTACCGCCATATTGGACCCTTTCCCACCGTGCGTTTCATGGTAGTTCCACCCAATCACCGTCTCCTCCGCGACGGGAAGTCGGTCCGTGTCTACCACAAGGGCGACCACATAGCTCCCTACAATCGTTACGGCTCCCATTTGCTTAACTACAGTCGCTCAAGCGCATCAGGCACGCCGGCGCATGGAGGCCGTCAAGACCCGCAGTGGCCGGACCAGGGTCAGATACCAATGCCCAGCGTCAGAATATGCGTGTACGAGAGCCGGCCGTAATCCACGTATGCATAATCGAACCGGCCATTGAAACCCATCGTCGAGAAATTGACGCCGGCGCCGGCCGTAAGTCCCTGCTCGTCGTAGTTCATACGATATCCGCCACGCGCTGCAAACATGCCGAGTACTTCATACTCAACCGCCGCGTGAACCCGCTCGGGACCGTCATTCGGATGAACTCCCTCGAGATAGCCGGTAAGCCGGGATTGGCCCGGGGTACCCTCGCCGTCCAGGAAATCGTACGCCATGCTGAAGCGGAAGTCAATCGGCATACGTACGCTCTGCGGAATCCCGAAGACCTCGGTGAACCCTACGTATTCGGCGTCGGGGCCGATATTCTTCGCCACAAGCGCAAGACGCAGACTCCGGAACCCGGTTTCGAAATACACCCCGAAATCAATGCTGAGGTTGTTCACCTCCGTCTCCGCCAGCTTCTCCCGGACATAACTGACGTTTCCGCCCACGGCAAGGCGGTCCGTGATGGAGCGGGCATAGGTCACGCCCACCAGCAGGTTGCCCGCAGTAAACGTTCCCAGATCCGCGCTCCGGCTGGTTGTGTTCGCCACGTTATCCAGCACGTTTTCCGTACGGACCATCTCCCCGGCATCCAGAGAAGCTACCCGTACACCGACTACGCCCCATACTCCCATGTTCTTCGCAATCGCCCCTGTGTTGTACTGAATATCGGCTATGTAACTGATATGGCTGACCGCAAGATCAAGGTTGTCGATCGCGGTCAGATTGGCGGGATTACTGAACGCCGCCGTTGCGTCGCCGCTTGCCATATGTATCCCGGCCATGGCGGCACTCCGGGCCGTCGTAGGAAGATGCAAAAACTGAAAACCCGTCTGCGCTGTGCGCTGAAACGCAGGTGGATCGATGCCTGCCGCAGTACGCACGTTCTGTGCCCGTATCGGTGACACATAAAGCATGCACAGCACCATGAGCAACAAGGGAAGGACTTTCCGTACAGGAATCGATTTCATGATATCATCCTCGGGGTAAAGGGGTGTTGCGCAAACGCGCTGCGGTTACTTGACGATGACGAATTTGCCCACTTTGCTTTCGCCCTCATGACCTGGGACATGCGACTCGACATGGAACAGGTATATGCCCGGGGCCACGCGTTGCAAATACTCGTTCACCTGGTAGTCTGCCGTCGCCCGTGAGCCCCAGGGCTCGTCGCCGCTGCCGTCCGTGTGATCGATTACGCGAACCAGTTCCCCGGCAAGGGTATAGATGCGAATGGTGCACTGCGCCGGAATATTCACGAATTCAATGCGGTAGCGCTCTCCTTCGCCAAGAAGCTGACTATGCTGGAAGAAGGGGTTCGGATATACCCGAATATCGTCGAGATTATTGCTGGGCTGGGCCTGCGGATATACCGGATCCACATTGACATTGACCTGTCCGCTCTCGAGAGAGGGCAGACTGGTTACGCTCATATCTCCCGGCCACGGACTATTGTGTCCCGTGTCGTAGCTCGTAACGGTGTAGTAGACGCCAACCCCCAACTCCAGTCCGGAGTCATTGAAGGTAACCATCCCGTTCTCCATTTCCGCTGCATTGGCAGGGATGTCCGCTACCATCGTCCAGGGACCAATGTTACGATGCGTCGAGCGGTACACCCGGTAGCCTGCCACATCGTTGACATTGTAATCCGGGTCCCGGTACGAATCCGGGATGGCGGGCCACTGCACCTTGATACCGAGAGGGATCGGCGTCAGGGTCAGCGAATTGTTGCCGTTCGTCGGCGTGGGAGGAGGATCCGGCGCTTCGTACCCGCGGTCGTACAACTCCTGAGCCGCGTCCACATGCTCCCACAGCTTGACGCCCCCCTCAGGCAAACGCGCTTCGTTTTCGGGGCCTCCCGCCGCAACATACTCCATATCCATCATGCCCGCCGCCACCACGAGCACAAATTTCAGCGACTGGCCCGGCGCCATCTCGTAAGGACCCGTCTCATAGATATAATCTATGTGGTATTCGAACCGCCCCCGGGGACGCGTCGTCAGCCCAAGCCGCGCCGCCTCGGCGGCGAGAGACTGTCCATCCTCCGTTTCAGGCGGCAACGGCTGATCGTACGTAAGCGACTGATAGATGTAGCTATCCGGATCGAAGTCCACCTCCGGGTTGTCGTTCAGCGGATCGTCCTGAATGCGGTTCGAGTGCTGATTCAGGTTGCTCTTGTCCACGATGTTCATGTGATCGCGCTCGGACGGATCGGATTTTTCCGGTTTGTCCAGCCAGTAATACGTGAAGTACTGCGGCGCGAGGAACTCGTGGTTGATGGCACTGGGCGCACCGAGATCGGCGGGCTCGCCGAGATCGCTCTTGGTAAGTCCGAATTGCCGGGGCGGAGCGGGGTTGGCGGTGTTGCCGTCCCGCTCTATGCCGTCACGGAAGTAGAACGCCTCGTGTTCGATATCCCATTCGAACACATCATCGTCGCTCCTGCCGAGAATAGGCAGCGCAATATTCATGGCGCCCGTCGGAGCAAACCGGAAGTTCGTAATGGTATTGCTGCCCTCGTTCGTAAACGTGTACTCCTGGATGATGAAGTCGTCGTAGTCCGGATAACTCCAGGCGAGGGCGCGAAAATCAACCCGGACGTCGTACTCGTTGATGCGGTGTGCCCCGGTCAGAATTTCTTCCGCCTTCAACGACGCATCCGCCATGTTGTAATTCCGGATGAGTTGGGTGCCTTCGACCGGAGATATGTACGTCGGGTTGTGGTCATAGGCCAGAAGGACGCGGAAAGGATAGCCAATGCCGCCAATGTCCGCCCATGCCATGTAACCGGACCACAGAAGCCATCCGGCATGATCATTCACGTTGCTGCCCAATGCATGACCCGGATAATCATACTTGTAGTACTCCTGGCCACCCAGTGTCGGCTGTCCTACGCCGCCCGAGTTCCATAACCGGGCCCAAAGCCTGGCGCGCGTCAGATCCTTGAAATCGAATACCTGGGCGGAAGCGGGAGCAGCCATGGCTCCAAGCAACAGGGTGCAAACCATTGCGGCAGTGCCGAAAGGTCGCAGTACGGCGTGTAATGCTTTCATAACGGGATATACGGTTTGCAGGGGTTGCTAATACGTTTGCGGGCGGCTGCATAGCGGGACGGCGCTCCGTCCCGCTATGCAGCACAGTCTAAAACTTCAGGCCGAGCGTGAAATAAATCATGCGACGCGGATTGCTGACGGGATTGTAGAATGACCAGAGATTGTCCTCGCCCGATTTCGAGATTTTGGGAAGTTCTCCGTCCTCCTCCCATCTTTTCAGATCGTCACCGACCAGCAATAACCTGTCCTTGTAGTTGAAGAGGTTGAACACCTCCACGCCAATCACCGGGCGGAAATTCCCCACGGCAACCTGCTTGTTGAATGTCAGGTCGGTGCGGTGGTGAGGGAACCAGCGTCTGTTGTTCGGCCTCTGGAGACCCTGGAAATCCGCCGGGTAGTACGTATACTGGGGACCGGCAAAGTATTCGTGGTACACGCCTACGGTAATGTCCCCCAGCACCCCCATCATCAGGCTTTGCGGCGTCACGTAACTCACGTTGCCTTTCAGGACATAACTGGACAGCCACGTAGCCTTTAACTCGTCATACGAGTGCGGTCGATTTACTGTCGTCCCGTCTTCGCGGTACTGCGAGTAGCCGGCTCGCCCGCCGGTCGTCGTGGAGAAATCGAACGCGGCGCGCGCCGCCCAGCGGCCGGTAAACAACTTCTCCGCCACGATTTCAATGCCGCGAATATCCTTGAAGGCATTGTTCGTATAGAAGATGTTGTCGTGCCCGTCGTTGGCGATGTTCCGGGTTTTCGACCAGATAGTTCCGGCAGAGTTGCCCGCCCCCCAGCTTGTCGATGCAAATCCCCCTCCGTTCCGGTTGTACGTACCATTGTACGCATAGCGGGTCAAACGACTTGCATCCTTGTAATAGGCAGCCAGATCGAGCCGGGCGAAATCGAAGAAGTTTTGCGTAAAGCCGAGCTCGTATTGAATCGTTCGGTCATAACTCAGGCCCGGATGGCCATACCATCCCTGCCACTGGTCCATGCGAACCGTAGCATACGGCGCGGCATCATACCAACTGGTGGGGAAGCCCATGAGCGAGACCCATGAGGGGCGCTGGTTGAAGTGCCCGTAACTGAAGCGCAATTTGGAGTTTTCCGTGATGGGAAATGACAGCCCAAGCCGGGGGGCGATCGCCATCTTCCATTCGCTGGACACCGTCTGCAGATCCTCCCAGTTATCCGGAAATGCGTCGCGGAAATCCTGCCTGAAGGCAAACCAGTCCTTTCCGGGCTGATGCGCCTGCCAGATCGGCGCAATGTTCCTCGGATGCGTACCGTCTCCGCCGTTGTGCGTCTGGAAAAGCAGAGGATCGTAAATATTTGGCGAGTACATGGTCCGCGCATTAAAGGCGTCGAAACGAACACCGATGTTCAGCACGATGCCTTCATATTCCATCTTGTCCTGCAGATAGATGGCGGCTTCCGCGGGGTTGCCATCGAACACGTTGTCGAGATGCCAGACATCCCCTGCCGGAAATTCCATGTAGTAATGCTGGTAATCGACATCATAGAGCTTGAACTCGGCGCCGGCCTTGAGTTGGTGCGACTTGTGCAACTGGCTCGTAATGTCCGCCTTGGCTGTCCAGGCCCGGCTGTCGCTGTAGTTGTTCACCTGAATCTGACGAGCCTCCAGGCGGAAATTACCTGCCAGATCAAACCAGCTATCCCCCCAACGCACCGTTTCCGTGTTCGTATTCAGTTTGTCATATTCCTGCAACGACGTGGTGTAGTCCCGCAGGTAGGAAAGCGAAACCGTATAGAAGGTGCGGGGACTCAGGGTATGATCCCACTTCAGCGTTCCGACATTGAAGTTTTTTTCCTCGGGTCCTTTAAGCCAGTACCCGCCCCACGGGGCGTACGCCGATCCGACGTAGGGACTCCGTATGTCCGCATTGGGCTGCCAGCGGGCCTCCTGCGAGGTAGTGGTGTTGTTCCAGTTGCTTTCGGTAACCGTACTGCTGTGGTACCACCCGTTCGTTACATTGAGCGTCAGCTTCTGCCCCGGGCTGAAATGATAGCCCAGCTTTACCTGTATATTGCGCTCCGGGTTATAGGCGTTGGACTGCGGAAATATGTTCACACCCTTTTTGTACCTGCCCGAAACCAGAAAAGTCAGATGATCCATGGGCGAGCCCCATATGGAGCCTTCCATTTCGTGCTGCATGCGCTCCGCATAGTTCGCAAGCACATCCGCCGGCGTGATCTGCTGGCGATATGTGTCCAGTAATTCGTTCGCCGTAGGCACGCGCGTACCGTCCCATCCATAAAATCGCCTGAAGTATTCGGCGTATGCATTCTGGTTGGCCTGTGTCTCCAGCTGGGTCTGCCAGTAACCAAGGTCGAAGTTGGTGTATTTCCAGAGATCCTGGCTATACATGTTATCGCCCCAGTGGTACTGCCCTGCCGGACGGAGACGATAATTCAGCGCACCCGCGTAATGCCGGGAAAATGCACTGGGTTCGTGCGTCACCACGTTTACGACGCCTGACATGGCGTTCCCGTATTCCGCGTTATAGCCGCCCGTCAACACCGACACTTCCTGAATCGAGGTCGTATTGAGCCGCTGCCAGTTGTCCGAAATCAGGCCGCTGTTGAGCGACGTTCCGTCAATCTGATAATTGACCTCGCTTTGGACACCCCCTCGGAGGTATGCCGTGTATCCCGTATTGTAGACCCCCGTCTGCTGGGCAAGAATATCATCTATGTTCTGGATGGGCGTACGGGCAAGCGCCTCGGCATTCAGCCGATGCACGCTGCCGGTGACGTCACGCTCGACAAGCGGACGTTCGGCAGTCACGATCACTTCCTCGCCTTCTATAACCTCTTCGGCCAGATCGAAGTCGACCGTAGTGGTCTGGTCCACATACACTTCCACGTTTTGTACCGTGGTCGTGGTGAACCCTATGCTGCTCGCCTGAATATCATACGAGCCGGGCGAAATATTAAGGATGAAGTAGTCCCCCTCGGCATCGGTTACGCCACCCGTGGTGGTTCCGAGTATGACGACATTCACGCCGGGAAGGCCTTCGCCGTTTGAAGCGTCCGTTACGGTTCCGGCTATTTTACCGGTCGTCTGGGCTTCCGCAGAAGGAACAATAATCAGGGCGAGGACGGCCAGAAAAGCCGTCGTCACACGGATAAAAGAAAAGTGGTTGGACATTGCGCTAACCGGGCAGGTTTTGTGAGATAGTTCATAAACTCCCTGTGACAGAACTTCCCGCAATACCCGAAGCGCTTCTGCGAATACAGCAGCCTCCTAACTTCGCCTTGCAGTACTTATGTAGTACCTATTTACTTATGGCCTCTACTGGTTTGGGCTCGGTTGTCTACTTACGGCTTCACTTATGTATCCCGACGCGGTCTTCGGGTATAACGTAAAAGTCCCGTGAATAATACCGTACTGAATTTCCTTTTCTTTTGCAAGCAAAAGTCGAAATTTCTTCATTGTTTTTTCATTATCTTTCAGCGCGTTTTTATTTACACACACGAGCACGGGTCCTCCCAACAGGCAAAATCATTCCGTGTCGAACAGGCTCCGCTGTCCATCCGCCAGACGCCGGAAATGCCGTGTGGAAAGGGAGCGCCGGGGAACGTCCAGACCCCACCGTTTGCGCTCGATGCGAAAAAGACGAGCGATCAGGTCGGCCCAATCCCCCTCTCCGCGCATCCGCTTCCCGAAACGATTATCCGTAAGGTTACCGCCGCGAAGCGAGGCAAGCCGGCGGACGATCTTGTTGGCGCGATCCGGAAATTCGCGTCGAACCCAATCAATGAAAAGGTCTTCCACCGCTCCGGGCAACCGGAGGATCGTGTATCCGGCGCCGGAAGCGCCACGGCTTGCGGCCGCCTTCAGAATGGACGGCATCTCCTCATCCGTCAATCCGGGTATGATGGGCGCCACATTCACGGAAACGGGTATATTCCTTGCCGCAAGCATTTTGATTGCCTGTAGCCGCCTTTCAGGGCGGGACGTACGCGGCTCCATGATGTGCACGAGATCGGGGCGCAGCGTCGTGATCGACAAAATGACGTGGACCAGATTGTATTTCGCCATCTGTTCCAACAGATCGATGTCCCTGGTCACGAGGTAATTCTTGGTAATGATCCCCACCGGATTTCGGTGCCTGAGGAATACTTTTAGGCAACCGCGTGTCAGAGCGAGGCGGCGCTCGAGGGGTTGGTACGGATCCGTATTCCCGGACAAAGCCACGACCTGCGGCGCCCAGGACCTTTTCTGAAACGTTTCCGCCAGTAACTCGGGGGCCCGTTCCTTGACAAGAATGCGGGTCTCAAAATCGAGGCCCGCCGAAAAACCAAGGTATTCATGCGAGGGACGGGCATAGCAGTAGATACATCCATGCTCACAACCCCGATACGGGTTCAGGCTGAAGGTGAAGCCAATGTCCGGGCTGTCGTTGCGGGCCAGCAGGGTTTTGGTGGCGTCCACATAATACTTCGTGGGGACCTGACGCAATTCATCTTCGTCCAGCGCCGCAGGGTCTTCTTCGAGACACAGGGGCTCGAAACGATTCGGCGGGTTGATTCGGGCGCCCCGTCCCCGGCGAACGGGTATTTCCGTGGTCTCTTCGCCGGACCGTGCTTCAACGTCCGACGCAGTATGCAGCGGCGAGGCTTTCCGGGTGCGTCGAGTCATTATATGCGGGAGGGGTGATCATGAAAATCATCTTACGTAAATATATGTATAAAATATGTACAAACAAGGAGCGGGAGGGAAATATTTGGAAATATTGCGAGGCATTGTACGCGGAAGGCGCCCCCGCGTCCTGTTTTTCTATATGGACATGCGTCGGCGGAATATGGGGAATTGGCAGCGGCAGATCGGCCATCGCCGATCAGGCTCGCGCCAACCTGGAGACGCACAGCATCTCCCGAGAAAACAACGCCACCGGAACCCGCTATACGCTTTCGTCCTCAGCATCGGGCGCGAACGGCAGTTCCGGCGCTTGTAACCGCCGCACCGTCTCATCGACCGGGGCGAATTCGCCGATCTGCCCGGACTTGTCCGCAGCGCCGAGCTCCTCAAATTGGCGCGCCTGCACCAGTACCCGCGACTGGAAGGAACCCACGCCGGCGTTGTATGCGCCAATGGCCTGTTGCAAACCGCGGCCCATTTTGTCCACGTGGGAAGCATAGGTTCGCAGGCGGCTGTACAATTCCCGCGCCGCTCCCGCAATTTTCTGGGCATTCTCCTGGATATCCTGCTGTCGCCAGGCAAGCGCAACGGTCCGAAGAAACGCTATCAGAAGCCCGGGAGTAGCGATCAGCACGCGGTGCTCCTCCCACGCTTTTTGCCAGATAGCAGGCTCGGCGTTGATGGCTGCGTCGAGCATCGGATCCGTGGGAACGTACATCATCACAAAATCGGGAGAGCCCTCGATCCACTGGGCATAGTCCCGGTCGGCAAGCACCTTGGCGTGTCCCACAAGAGCGGTTGCGTGCTCCTTGAGCAATTGCTTCTGCTCCTGCTCGTCTTCGCTGCGCATGGCCGCATCATACCGGTCGAACGGCGTCTTGGCGTCGATTACCACCGTAGCCCCCCCGGGAATCCGCACCAGCACGTCCGGGCGAAGGCGGGCGCCGTCCCCTTTCACCTGCGCCTGCTCCTCGTAATCCACATGCTGCGACATACCGGCCGCGTCGAGCACGTTGCGAAGGTGTTGCTCGCCCCACTCCCCGCGCAGTTGGGGATTGTGCAGGATTTTCCGTAGCCCGCTGGTTTCGGCCATAAGTTGCTCGACGCTCTGGCTGACCTTGGCCGTGTCGGCGCTGCGAGCCTCGTTGGATTTGTCAACGTGTTTCCGCAGCTCATTCAGGCTCTCGCGGACCGGCTTGACAAGATTCTCGACTGCGGTTTCGCGCGCCTTCAGGTCCTTGTCGGCCAGCGCTTGCTGCTGCTTGAACTGCTCGGCGGCCTGCTTGCGAAACTCCTCCGTGCTCGACTTGAGCACTTCCGAGGCAAGCCCCTTGAAACGAGTGTCGATCTCCGCAAGGCGCTCGGCGAACGCCTTCTCGCGCTCCGCCTGGGCGCTTTCGTATCTGGCGATCTCGATGTTTGCGTTCGCAAGCTCCTGCGTCCGTTCGTCCCGCTCGCCAAGTGCTTTGTCCAGTTGCGTTTCCAGCCGAACGACGCGGCCGCGCAGAATGGCATAGAGCGAAACACCGCCCGCGACGAGGCCGGCAATGATTGCTATTATGAGTTCCATATTCCGATCAAGGATGTAATAGACAATGCCCGAAAGGGCGGTAGAAGGCGGCCCGCTTATCCGTCAGGTCCGTGCGCCAGCCATATCTTCGCATCCGCTACGGACGCGCCCGTCAAACGACGCCAGTACGCTGTATACGCATCCAGCTGGGGCTGGTATTCTTTCCTGACGGCGACCGTCTGCTCCTCCGTATCGGCGCGATCCGTCTTGTAATCGATGATGTGCCAGCCCGCATCGTCCCGATACACGAGGTCGATGACGCCGCGCACCACGCTTATGCCTTCCGCCCCGGAATCCTCCGATACGGCCAGCGGAACTTCCGTATAAACTTCGTGAGCGCGCTGCAAGGTTTCCCACAGCGGCGCCTTTTTGAACCGTTCCAGTGCAAGCACCGCCATTGCTTCGTCCTCCGGAGTCAACGCATCTTCCGTCCACGGGAGGTCCGCATCCACAGCGCCCCGGTTGATCGCTTCGGCCATCCGATGGACCCGGGCGGGCACATTATCCGGGAGATCGCCCCGAACCGCCTCCTCAAACAACTGGTGCACGAGCCGACCGTACTTCACGCCCCGACCCTGTTTGCGGGGTCTCTGCGGCGCCGGAGTCGCCTCCTCCCGCTCGCCGGTCACCGACCGAAGCGCATAACTTGCTTCTTTTGCGCGATGCAGCCGCTCCCCGGCCCGTTCGAGTAACTCGGCGTGCCCCGGCCCGTCGTCTGGCGTGGTGCGCTCCGGCTCATCCAGGGACGGCGCAGATTCCAGTTCGGGCACATTCGCAAGCGCGCTCCGTAGCGGCGTCCAGGGCCCCCTAACGGATGTATCGTAGACCGAAACCACCAGCAGGTTGCGGGCGCGCGTGGCGGCCACGTACAGCAGCCGCGCCTCTTCCGCCTGGGCAAACCGCGCCTCTTCCGTCTGGTCCGCCTCCCAGCCGGCAGGCTGCGCCACAATCCGCCGCTGAAACGATCCCCACTGCTTCCGGATCGGCATGGAGAGCCAGGCGCCCTCGTCGCTTCGGGAAACATGATGCGACGGGTCCTTCTCATACGACGTATCGTACGAATCCGTCAGAAAAACCACCGGCGCCTCCAGCCCTTTCGCCTGATGCACGTTCATCACCCGCACCACATCGCTGCGCCCGAACTCAACGGACATCTGCGCCACATCCTTACTCGATTCCTCAACCAGCGAACGCAATTCTTCCACAATCCACCCCCAGGGATAGCCCTCCGCCGCCCATCCTTGCACCAGCGCCAGCAAGCGAATCAGGTTGCCCGCCCGAAACGGCGCATTCCCGTCGGGATGCGCCGTGGCCAACGCCAGATAGCCGCTCTCCGCAAGCACCGACTGCAAGGCGGCGGCGGGCGGCAACGTCACAAAGACTTCCCCGGCATGGCGAAGCAGACCCTTCGCCTCGCAAAACCGCCGGGCCATGTCCTCGGGCAGCCCCTTCGGACTGTCCGCATTCCAGTGGAAAATACCCCCGGCTTCCCGGTATGCGTACAGCATATCGTCCGACAGTCCGGCAAGCGGGCCGCGCAGAAAAGCAAGAAAAGGAACCGGATTCCCGGGATTGAGCACAGCCTCCAGCAGCGTCAGGACAGTCTGCACTTCCTCGCTCTCGCCAAGGCCGTCCCCACCCTCGCCGACGTACGGAATGCCCGCCTCCTCCAGCGCCCCCATGTACGTAGCCAACTGGCCTTTCGTGCGCGTCAGAATGAGAAAATCGCCGGGCGAGGCCGGGGTCTTGAGCAGGATGTCGCCCCCATTGCCCAAGCCCTGCAAAGTTGTCCTGCCGCGCAAGGCCTGCGCAATAAAAGAAACAATGCGGCGCGCATCCTGCTGCGCTATCGCGGCGCGGTTGTTTCCTCGCAGTTTGGGAATAGTGATTTTCCGAACGCAATAAGCGTCGGCTCCTTCCGGCCGGTACTCAAGGAGCGGTTCGAACGCCGCCTGGCGGGGTGCAGAATCTTCCGCAAATACCGGAGCAAACGCACCGTTCATCCACCGGCACAGCGCGCCCAGCGAACGGAAACTGGTGTTGAGTTGCAGGACTTTCCCACCTGTATTCAGGAGGCGTGCCCGGACAAAGCGGCCGATCGCTATGTCCGCCCGGCGAAATCGGTAAATCGACTGTTTGGCGTCCCCCACCAGAAACAGGCTGCCGGGACGAGGCGTCAGTTTGCGCCAGTCCCGTTCAGAGGTTTCTTGTCCGGTCAGATAGAAAATAATCTCCGCCTGTATGGGATCGGTGTCCTGAAATTCGTCCACGAACAGCACGCGATACCGGCTCTGCAAATGTTCGCGGACGGACATGTTTTCCCGGAGCAGGTCCCTCGCGCGCAACAACAAATCCTGAAACGTAAGCTTTCCGTCCTCAAGGCGCCGGCGGGCAGAATAGTTGACCGCATCTTCTACAAAACCTGCCGCAAGCCCGTACTGATATTCGCGCCACGCCCGCAACGCAGGCGCCGCCGCCTGATCCCAGAACGCCGGAAACAGTTCGTCCCGAATCGATTTGGCCTTCCCCCTGTCGAGCCAGTGTTTCAGCGTGACGCAATACGAACTTCCGCGACCCGCATTTTCAAAAATAGCGAGGGCCTCCGCCGCATCCGCATCGCTGGTCACCTTGTTGTTTTTGAGAAAACCCTGTGCCCGCAGAACCGCGTCCATCAATTTGTCCCGCTCCCGGGGATTGCGCGGCATGCCATACAATATCGCATCGGAATCAAGAAACTCCTTCAGGGCCTTCACAGGGGATTCGAAATCCGGTTTCGGGGTGTCGGTCTCCTTGAGCGGCACATCGGAATACTGGCAACGATCCCTGAAAAAAGCGTAGAGATCGTTGGGAACCAGCCCCGCGTCCCTCAAGGCTTCCAGCCGGGAATCCCCTTTCTGATACTGCTGCTCCACGAAACGATCCCATGTATCCCGCAACAACCGGGCTTCCTCACGGCCTTCTACTTCGCTAAACCCGGGCGCCAGTCCTGCTTCTATGGGCCGCGTGCGAATCAGGCGCCCGCAAAAGGAATGAATGGTCCCCATGAAGCACTGATCGATCCTGTCCAGAGCAGCGTCAATGCGGCCCCTCTCTTCCGGGTCGATGGACGGATCTGCCGCCTCCCGGAGCGCCTGAAAGAAGCGGACCCGCATTTCTCCGGCAGCCTTGCGCGTGAAGGTGATGGCGGCCATGCGATCCACTTCGCACGCCCCCGTCCGCACCAGAGCCACCATCCGCTGAACCAGCGCATAGGTCTTGCCCGCGCCGGCGCCGGCGAATACCATAGCGTTGCAATCCAGCTCTTCAGCGATTATGTCCCGCGCCGCCTGGTCCTGCAACGTCTTCCTTTCGTTCGAAGCATCCGGCATATCACACCTCCAGCCAGTTGTTCAGGGCAGGAGCAAACGGCGGACGCTCGCCTGCGGACAAATCGGACCAGGACTCCAGCGCCTCCGAAACATCTTCTTCCTGCTTTCCTTCGGACCCGCACACGGTCATGTACTCGCAAAATGTGCAGATACCCTTGTCCTTGTGCACACGCAGAAAAGCGCCCGACTCCGCCAGATCGAAAAAAGGCTTAAGTATAGCGGCGACGGCTTCCTTCCCGGGCCGGGAGTTATAGATGCGCAGCCCGTGCTCGCGTTCGTTCGGGAAAAAATATCCGCCGCGCACAGTCTGGCCCGGCAGGTTTTTCTCCGCCAGCAGCGCGTCCAGCGCAAACGCATACAACGCCCATTGCAGGCTTCGCCCGCCCGCCATCAGATCCGAGAAATTGTACTTCCTTGCCGAACCGCTCTTGTAATCCCATACTTCGTAGTAATCGCACCCTGCTTCGTCCCATACCCTGTCCACGCGGTCTATCGCGCCCCGCAAACGGAACCGTACCTCCTCGGAAAGATGCAGCGCCACTGGCTCCGGACTATCCAGCGGCCCGCCTTCGTCCGCTTCGTCCGAAGCCCCCCACCCGAAACGCACCTCGAACCCCGCCGGGCGTCTGTCGCGGCGCCCCGATTCCTCGTTCAGGAAAATCCGCAGCGCGCGCTTCAGGCGACGCACATCCGTGTCGTATCCGGTTTGCTCCCGAACAGGAAGGCGTACTTCAAGAGATGCAACCGCTTCGCGCATGACATCCAGCAGCCGGTCGATATGTTTGTCGGCGTCCGGGGATTCCCCGCGCTGCGACAACTCCGTCATGAACTCGTGGAGTATTTTGTGCATCAGCCGGCCGAATTCGGCTGCCGTCAGCCAGTGCCCCGGCGTAACCTCCCGGGCATCCGGCGGCTGCGCGCGCAGCACGTAGCGAAGAAAATAACGGTAGGGACAGGCCGTCAGGGTTTCGATGCGCGAGGCGGACAACACCTCGCCGGAGGCACCCGGCCGCAACGCCGGGGTAGCCCGCCCCAGCCAGCCGTGGTACACGCCAAATCCTGCTTCGCCGCGAGCGCGAACTGCTTCGAGCCCCCTGTGCAGCGCCGGATACCCTTGCAGCACATCCGCAAGAATGGACGGATCGTCGCGCAGCGCCAGAGAAATGCCGACCGTCGTGAGGGCGTCTTGCGGAGCAGGCACGATGCGATAAACAGGGTGGGCGTCCATGCCCTCCGATTTTCCGAACTCTTCGCGCAATTGCGCAAAAACAGGCGAGGGATGCACCTCCCGACCCTGCACAAGGTCCCGCCGATTGGCCGTCAGCAGCACATGGGAATCGGCCATGCCGAGCAGTCGAACCAGACTCCAGACCGCTTCGCCGGGCCGCGCCCGCTGCAGCGGAAGCCGCCCGCCGGAAATGTGTTCCCGCTCGTCGTCCAGCAAAATCGGGTCTTCGATCCCGGCGCCCGGAAACGTGGTCTCCGACAAGCCCACGATTACGGTATACTTGCGGCCGGTATAGCCTCCCCGCTCCAAAGGAACCACATACAAATAACCCGGACGGGCAGTGGCCGCGCGCGTCTTGTGACGTTCGAGAACATGGACCAGCGCACGGGCCAGATCGGGCAGCCGCCCTGTCGTTTCAGCGACCATACCCGGCGCGCTCACCATGCCGCGCAGCCGATTATCGAGCGATTCGATCACCGCCCGACCGTGCCCCTCCCGATCCCGTATCGGCACGAACCGCTTGAGAAATTCCTGCCCGGCCTTGACGACATCCTCCAGCGAAACGGTCGCAGCACCCGGCGACGTCTTATAGAGATCGTCGAGCACATTCATAGTCTGCTTGCGGGCCTTTTGCGCAAGCGCCTTGTACTCCGCCGGGTCGTCGGGAACGGCTTCTGCCCAGCGGCTCAGCCGACCCCAAAGCCGTTTCCGGTCGCTTTTCCGGCCATTTTCCCCATCGTTATCCCAGGCGCTGCGCCCCCCGCGCATCCCGGCCGCAAGGATCACGTCGGCAGAGGCGGCCACGGCGTCCGGATCGTCCACGAAAAGAAGCCGGGACCGCAACAGGGAAACCAGCGGCTCCGGCTTGCAGTCCTCCGCCATCCACCGGTAAAAACCAAGGAGCGATTGGCCCGCACGGGTCAGGGTCGCCGGAATCCCGGCCGCATACCGGGACGGAATATGCAACCCGTCCAGCACATCCACGATCAGCGGCAAATAGGGATCTTCCGCCGTGTAAACCAATTCGATTTCGTCCGCCTTTGCGCCCGCTCGAAGCGCATCGCGCAGCGCGCCGCGCACCTCGTTTCCGGTCCCGATCGCCTCGCGAAGCAGTATACCCGCAGGCAGCGCATCGCCAACGCGACGGCGATAAATCTCTCCCCCTGGACCCACCGTACCCTCCCCGGCAACCACCGTCGGAGCCAGATTGAATCGTTTGCACGCCGACTCTTGCGGCGGCGATAATCCATACGCGTCCACGCTACGCCCAATCCGCACAATGGATGTGCTTAAGCTCTCCACGAATCGAAAAGCCAGCTCGGGCAGCGGCATTTCGTCCAGCACCGCGACCGCCAATCCCTGCGCAGGGGTTGCACACATGGCCTGCCGGTACAGATCGGCCTCGTCGTACAAACCCCCGCTTTCGAGCCACTGCTCCCAGTTGCGATATATCCGGACGAAATTCCTGCGCTCCGGAGACATGCCGTCCAACGAGGCCGCAAGTTCTTCCGCAGACATGCCTGCCAGCCGCAAACCCCGGATCGTTTGCAGGAACGTTTCCGCCAGCGCCGTGGCGGCGTAGGCGGTCGCATACGGATGTCCTTCGCCCCAATCCGTCCGGGACAGCACTTGCCGCATGAAGAAATACTCGGCGTCCTGCGAAACGGGCTGCCTGCCCGCCGCCTCGAGCGCAGGCGCCGCGGAGCGATTCGCCCACCCGAGCGGCGTCGTGAAATGCGCATTGACCCAGGAAACCCCCTGCTGCGCCAGCGCGGAGCCAAGATTATGTCCGATCTGGAGCGTGGGAACGAATATGACCTTCGGGGTCACCGGATGCTTTCGGCAGAGCGCCGCTAATTGCGCAAACTGATACCGCATGGAAACCGAATCCGACTTCATAGACCCCAACAAACCCCCTGAAAACGAAAAAGCCCCGTTGCTCTCCACAACGGGGCTTTCCCCAAAGAAACTGGCGACGACCTACTCTCCCACCATGTTAGGCAGTACCATCGGCGCTGCGGAGCTTAACTTCTCTGTTCGGAATGGGAAGAGGTGGATCCTCCGCGCTATAGCCACCAGAATTTTCAATCGCCGGCAAGCCGGCACGCGCCCCAAACGCCCGAAAACCAAACGTTCGGCAACGGCGAAATTTCTGACAGATGAATTGTCCGTAGTCAACAAAGGCATCACGAGACGCGGCGTCTCGTCGATACTCGTAAAACAATGGCGTTAAGTCTGACGGGTAATTAGTACGGCTCAGCTGAGTATGTTACCATACTTACACCTGCCGCCTATCAACGTCCTGATCTTGAACGACCCGTAGGGGAAACCTCGTCTTGCGGTGGGCTTCGTGCTTAGATGCTTTCAGCGCTTATCCCTTCCGTACATAGCTACCCTGCGATGCGACTGGCGTCACAACAGGTACACCAGCGGTACGTCCACTCCGGTCCTCTCGTACTAGGAGCAGATCCGCTCAAGTTTCCTGACGCCCTCAGTAGATAGGGACCGAACTGTCTCACGACGTTCTGAACCCAGCTCGCGTGCCGCT